>JAYVXJ010000032.1:0-9086 GCA_043785285.1 Chitinophagaceae bacterium | reverse complement strand
TAGAAGTGCCGCGTCGGATCTCATCGAGAATGATCAGACTTCGCGAAGTGATATTATTTAAGATGCTGGCGGTTTCATTCATCTCCACCAGGAAAGTGGGTTCCCCTGCACTGAGATTGTCGGAAGCGCCTACCCGGGTGAAAATTTTATCGGTGAGCGGAATCCTTGCCTGAGATGCAGGAACAAAGCTCCCCATATGTGCCATCAGGGTGATCAGGGCGGTCTGCCGCAACACCGCACTTTTTCCACTCATATTCGGGCCGGTCAGAATAATAATCTGTTGTGTTTCGGGATCGAGCAAGATATCATTGGGAATATATTCTTCTCCGGGCAAAAGATTTCTTTCGATAACCGGATGACGGCTGTCCTTTAGTTGCAGTTCTAATCCGGAATGCAGTTCGGGCTTTTTATAATTGAACTGAAGCGCATTCTGGGCGAAGCAAAGCAGGCAATCCAGCGTGGCCAATACACTGCTGTTGATCTGCATGGGTGCAATATAGTCCTGCAGTGCAAGGATGAGCCGTTCATATACCTGGGATTCGAGGAGCTGGATTTTTTCTTCGGCTCCCGTAATCTTTTCTTCGTATTCTTTTAACAACGGAGTAATATACCGTTCGGCATTCGTCAGCGTTTGTTTGCGGATCCAGTTTTCGGGTACTTTATGTTTATGGGAATTCGTTACTTCAAGATAATATCCGAATACCTGATTAAAGCTGATCTTAAGAGAACTTATACCTGTATTTTCAGATTCTTTTTGCTGCAGTTCTGCAAGGTATTGTTTTCCTCCTGATGCAATATTCCTGAGTTCATCCAGTTCCGGCAGAACACCGGCGCGGATCATATTTCCTTTCAAAGCCAGCGCTGGCGGATTCTCTACTATTTGTTCGAGGATCTGATCCGCCATTAAAGGACAGTGATTTAATAAACTGTTTAGTCTTTTCAGGTAAGGATCGATTGCATCAGCGCATAGATGTTGAATGCCGGCTACTTCCTTCAGTCCGCGTGCAAGCTGTAACACTTCCCTGGGATTAATTTTTCCGGAAGGGATCTTGCCCAGCATTCTTTCCATATCCCCGCACTGCCGGATATGATGTGAAATCCGGCTGCGAAGTTCCGGCTCCCGGATCAGAAATTCAACCAGGTCCAGTCTTTCCTGAATCGGATTCAATTCTTTCAGCGGCATAAGTATCCACCTTTTCATCAGGCGGGCGCCCATGGCAGAAACAGTATTGTCTATGGTTTGTAAAAGCGAATGATGCTGTTCACCTGCGGGGAGCAGTTCGAGGTTGCGGATACTGAATTTATCCATCCAGAGATAATCTTCGCGATCCAGGCGTTGGATGCTGTTGATATGCTGCAGGTGCGGATGTTCGGTATCTTTCAGGTAGTGGATAATGGCGCCGGCGGCTATGATACCTTGTGAAAGTTGTTCTATGCCAAATCCTTTGAGCGAATGGGTTTGAAAATGTTTCAACAGCATTTCCGTTGCATATGCTTCATCAAAAATCCAGCTTTCGAGTGTATACGTATAGAACCTGTTCCCAAAAGATTCTTTAAATGTTTTCTGTTGATTGCGTTGAAAGATCACTTCAGCCGGATTCAGGGTTTGCAGTAACTGATCTATGTATTCCGCTGGGCCTTCTGCAGTAAAAAATTCACCCGTGGAAATATCCAGAAAGGCAATGCCCAGGAGGTTTTCAGAAAAATGAACCGCAGCCAGAAAATTATTACTCCGGTGTTCAAGCAGTTTGTCCTGCGTGGCCGTGCCAGGTGTTACCATTTCGGTAACGCCTCTTTTCACAATTCCCTTAGCCAGTTTAGGATCTTCCAACTGATCGCAGATGGCGACACGATGTCCGGCTTTCACGAGTTTGTGCAGATAGGTATCCAGCGCATGATGCGGAAATCCGGCGAGCTCACTGGAAGAAGTTGCCCCATTATTTCTTTTAGTGAGCGTGATCCCCAGGATCTGGGATGCCCGTATGGCATCTTCACCAAAAGTTTCATAAAAATCACCTACCCGGAATAACAGGATGGCATCCGGATATTTTTGTTTAATAGCCCGGTGCTGTTGCATCAGTGGGGTGTCTGCGGAACTTTTGGACATGAGCAGCTTTCCGCAGGTCGCCAAATGGCGGTTTTGCAGGCGGAATGCGGCAAAAGTAAGGAAGCGATCTTCAAAAAAAACAGGGCTTTCCCTTGTGTGAACAACTTAAAACCCCGGTTCCTGCGGGTTTTGTAGTATATTCTTTCCAGCTTGTACCAGTATCTTTGCAGGATGCGGAAACTTCGGATGAATGAGCTGCCCCGTAAAAGCTCAGATGAGTTCCGCCGGGCAAAAAAACTTCCGGTTATACTGCTGTTGGAAAATATCCGGAGCATGCATAATGTTGGAAGTGTGTTCCGGACAGCTGATGCTTTTCTTGCAGAGGGCATTTATCTCTGTGGATACACGGCCAGGCCACCGCACAGGGATATTCACAAAACAGCGCTCGGCGCAACGGATACGGTGGAGTGGAAATATATGGATTCTGCCGTAGCGGCTGTTCAACAGCTCCGAAAGGCCGGTTACCAGACCGTGGCAATAGAGCAGGCGGAAGGTAGTTTGCCTTTGCAGTCTTTTAACCGGCAGGGGGGCGAAAAACTGGCGGTGATTTTTGGAAATGAAGTGGAAGGAGTAAGCGAGGAAGTACTGGCACTCTGTGATAGATGCATTGAAATACCGCAATTCGGAATGAAACATTCCCTGAATGTGTCGGTTGCCGCAGGCATAGTTTTGTGGGAACTGGTGAGGAAGGAGATTTGAAAATGTGGTCATGTGAAAATGAAGTCTGCTCTCTAATTTACACATTTCCACATTACCTTATTATCTTAATTTATCGACCAATGTCAAGTGTAAGAAATTATCTGAGTCTGGTTAAATTCTCGCATACTTTGTTTGCGCTGCCTTTTGCGATGATAGGGTTTTTTCTTGGGGTTTATCATCAGGAATTGTTTTCAACAACAATTCCTTTTTCGTATTCCTTACTGGCGGTTAAATTTATACTCGTACTGATCTGCATGATCACTGCCCGAAGTGCTGCTATGGGGTTTAACCGGTATCTGGACCGTCATTTCGATGCGCAAAATCCAAGAACGGCCATCCGCGAGATTCCCAAAGGCATCATTGCACCCAATAGCGCTCTTCGTTTTGTAATCATTTGTTGTCTGTTATTTATGCTTGCCTGTTGGTTCATCAACCCGCTCTGTTTTTTTCTTTCCCCCATTGCCCTTTTTGTTATTTTATTCTATAGTTATACCAAGCGGTTTACAGCTTTCTGCCACCTGGTGCTGGGTGTAGGTTTATCCCTCGCTCCAATCGGCGCATTTTTGGCTGTAACCGGGCATTTTGCTTTGCTTCCCTTATTATTTTCCGGTGCCGTGATCTGTTGGGTCAGCGGCTTCGATATTATTTATGCTTTACAAGATGTAGAGTTTGACAAATCCCAACAGTTGTATTCCATTCCGGCTTCATTCGGAAAAAAAAATGCCCTCTTTATTTCTACCTTTCTGCACCTTATAAGTGCTTTGTTTGTACTGGCAGCCGGCCTGCATGGAGGCTTTGGATTGGGGTACTGGTTTGGAATGTTGTTGTTTGATGGCATGTTAATTTATCAGCATGCCATTGTAAAGCCACATGATCTGAGCAGGGTTAACCTGGCTTTTATGACCGCCAATGGCATTGCCAGCGTGATGTTTGCATTGTTTGTGATTGCCGATATTATTATTACGCATAAACGCTGATCTTGTTATGCCCCGTATCCTGGCTATTGATTATGGAT
This sequence comes from Chitinophagaceae bacterium, assembly GCA_043785285.1. Classification (GTDB taxonomy): domain Bacteria; phylum Bacteroidota; class Bacteroidia; order Chitinophagales; family Chitinophagaceae; genus Puia. The sequence continues at coordinate 5,265 of JAYVXJ010000032.1, read as the reverse complement.
TGAAGAGAACCGGCATCGCAGTAACGGATCCATTGAAGATCATTGCAACGGCACTCACGACCATTGAATCTGCCCGGATTTTTACTTTTTTAGAGGAATATTTGAAAAAAGAAGCAGTGGAACTAATCCTGATTGGCGATCCGAAGAATCTGGATGATAGTCCCACAGATGCAACAGCCCATGTTCGCCGGATCATCGGCATCCTTCATCGAAAATTTCCGGAGATACCCGTTCTTCCGGTGGATGAACGCCATACTTCGGTAATGGCTACCCGCGCCATGCTCGAAATGGGACTTAAAAAAAGCAAACGCAGGGAAAAAGGGACGGTTGACCAGGTGGCGGCAGCGATGATGTTGCAGGAGTATTTGCTGAACCGCGAAAGCGGATCATATGGAAAGATTAACAGTTGACGGTTGACCGCCTTTAAGTGCGAATCTCCGCCTGATCTCCGCCAACGGTCAACTGGCAACCGTCAACGGCACACAAAATGATCCAATTTTATTATTTTTGCCCCATGATTTTACCGATTGTTGCTTACGGAGCGCAGGTATTAAGAACCCGGGGGCAGGAAATAACCGCTGAATATCCCGGTCTGCCTAAACTGATCGAAGATATGTGGGAAACCATGTATGAAAGCAGTGGGGTAGGACTGGCAGCGTCACAGGTTAATAAATCCATCCGGTTGTTTGTTGTGGACAGCACCCAGATCTTCAATAACCTGGACGAAGATGAAAAAGACAAATATCCCGATGGCCCGGGCATCAAACAGGTTTTTATCAATGCCAAAATCCAGAAATTAAACGGGGAACCCTGGTCTTATGCAGAAGGCTGCCTGAGTATTCCCAAGATCCGCGAAGATATCCTTCGTAATGAAGAAGTGACCCTCAAATACGAGGATGAACAATTTCAGCTCCATTCAAAAACATTCAATGGAATTTCTGCCCGCGTAATCCTCCATGAGTATGATCATATTGAAGGTAAACTCTTTATCGATTATCTAAAACCCCTCAAGCGTAAGCTTCTGCGAAGCAAGCTGGATGATATTTCAAAAGGCAAGGTGAGCGTGGATTACAAGATGAGTTTTGGATAATTACGTTAAAGGGGTTCACTTACTGCGCTAAAGCTATTGCGGTGGCTCTGGCTCATTCTGAGCGCAGGCTGTTCACCGGGTTATCAATGGCAGCTTTTATAGATTCGTAGCGGTGTGTCCGTTTTTTTGCGCGGTCAACATAATGGCCATTGCAGGGCATCTCTATTTTTGTGAGGTCTCGGTGTATTTTCTCCATTTATCAATCACCTGCTGCATATCTTTCGGCAATTCACTGACGAATAATTTATCTTCTTTGGTTGTGGGATGGATGAACCCAAGCGTTTTTGCATGCAGGGCCTGTCGGCGACAAATAGTAAAACAATTTTCCACGAACTGTTTATACTTGCTGAATACAGTTCCTTTCACAATTTTATCGCCACCATAAGTATCGTCGTTGAATAAAGGATGGCCGATAGATTTCATATGTACTCGGATCTGATGCGTACGGCCTGTTTCCAGCACGCACTGAACCAGGGTAACATATCCAAATCTTTCCAACACCTGGTAATGGGTAATGGCTTCTTTTCCGTGATCCCCATCCGGATAGGCTTCAAATTGTTTACGGAAACGCTGGTGACGACCCACATGAGCTATAATGGTTCCTTGGTCATCCGTCACATCTCCCCAGACCAAGGCAATATATTGCCGCGTTACTGTGTGGTCAAAAAATTGCTTAGCCAGACTGGCTATTGCAGCACTTGTTTTTGCTATCACGAGAAGTCCGCTGGTGTTCTTATCTATCCGATGAACAAGGCCGAATCGCGGTAATGTTTCCTCAGATATGGCTTTATTTTTTTCCTGCAAATAATAAGCAACCCCGTTGATCAGCGTTCCGCTGTAATTTCCGGAAGCCGGATGAACCACCAGCCCCGCAGGTTTATTGATGATCATCACTTCATCATCTTCATAAAAAATATTCAGCGGCATTTTTTCCGGAATAATTTTTTCTCCCTGCACCTCTTTGTCAGAAAAGCTAATAATGTTATCGCCGGGACGGATCTTATAATTGGCCGCAACCATTTTATTATTCACCAACACCCGTCCGCCATCAATGGCCTGTTGTACTTTGTTGCGCGAAATATTTTCTATCCTTGCGGTCAGGAATTTATCCAGACGCATGGGTTCCTGGCCCTTGTCTACCACCAGGTTCATTCTTTCATATAATACCTCGGAGGATTCGGATATTTCTTCAGAAGCTTCCGGGACGCCTCCGGTAAATCTTTCCGATTCTTCTAAAGCAAGCGGCCCAACTCCAGGAAATTCAACAGATGCTTTAGACGTATCTGAAACGGCTTTGGAAACCCCGGTTTCTTTTTTTATAGATTTTTCTATTTCTCCGGAAACTTTTGTTTCCTTTTTGATTCCGGTTGATCTTTTGCCCATGCGGGCAAAAATACAGTGTTCCACGTTGATTAAACAGTAGATGGTGGATAACAGATAATGATTAAAAGCATTAAGCGTTCCGCATTAAGCATTGTGCGTTTTATGTAAATTTGCAGACGCAATGAATAAAGAGCTTGTTTTATTTAAGGACCTGGGCAGAATGCCTTACGCAGAAGCCTGGGATTATCAGGAGTCCCTGCTTCAGGAAAATGTACAGGTTAAGACCCGGATCAGAACTGGGGAAGCAGGTTCAGAAAAGCTCTCCACAACCAATTACCTGTTATTTGTGGAACATCCACCGGTTTATACCCTGGGGAAAAGCGGCCATGAAGAAAACGTGCTGTTGAATGAATCCGAAATGGGCGCCCGTGGCATTCGTTTTTTCCGTACCAATCGCGGTGGGGATATTACGTTTCACGGACCGGAACAAATTGTTGGGTATCCGATTTTGGACCTTGAAAAATTCGAGACGGATATCGGCATATATCTTCGCAACCTGGAAGAGGTAATTATCCGGACCCTGGCAGTTTATGGTATTCAGGGCGAACGTTCAAAAGGGGAGACGGGTGTTTGGATCGAACCCGGAATTCCCGGAAGAGAAAGAAAGATTGCTGCACTTGGTGTCCGTTGCAGTCGTTGGATCACCATGCACGGATTTGCGTTTAATATCAATACCGATCTGAGTTATTTTGATGGGATTATTCCTTGTGGTATCCGCAATAAACAAGTGAGTTCCTTAGCAAAGGAACTTGGCAGAAACATTGATGTATCAGAAGTAAAAGCACAACTGAGAATGTATTTTGAAGAAGTGTTTCATGCTCATATTATTCCAATGGAGGAAGTTATGACTTCCTGAAAAGGTACTTACCTCGCTACTGTATTAAAATTCCTTTGGAATAAAGAGTTTGTTTTTTTCTTTGAGCCGGCCGTCTTCATACAGTTCAAAACGGAACCACCCCGAATGCATGAAATTGGTTTTATCAATGATCAGTAACGGATCCTTAATATTCTTTACTTCGAGTAGGGGCGAATAATCTTCCTCAAAAAACTGTACGGAATATTTCTTTTTGTTCCAATCTGCCAGGGCAATATTTACATTACCATCCTTTGCTGTGAACACATAAGGGGATATTTTGTAAACTTCTTTTACTTCTACAATAGGTTCAATATAAGGTTTGATCAGGAGGGTGTCGGAAGTAACAAAGAATAAACTGTCTTTGGTATATTTTAAGAGAGAATCACTGAATTTGCGCACTTTATTTCCGGCAAGCTGCATGATCAACGTGTCCCTCCTTTTTACAAATAAAATTTTTTCTACCACTATTGTTGGTGTTTTAATTTTGGAAGGACTGCTTACCACCGGTTTGCTTTTATCCTGCTGATAAAAGATACGGGAATTGTCGATTTTGGAAAGCAGGAGGTCTTTTTCTTCAATTATTTCTGCCTTTGGCACAAGCTGTTCCGGTGGATGAATTTGTTGTTGTTCCGGCTCTGATTTTGGCACGGGTGGATGTAGTTGTTGTTTGGCCGGTTTCGCCACAGGTTGTTGCTGTGGATGCTTTTGTGCCGGTTCCAAAACGGCTCTTTTGGATTTGGTGAACATGTATTTGCTGTTCCCCAAAAGAATGAAAATGCGATAATACATATGGGTTCCCTGTACTTTACTGTCCACAAAGCCATTTTCCGGGGTATGGGGATCCGGAACCGTGATCAGGGTGGTGAAATTGCGGAGACTGTCCGTAGACCGCTGAATGCTGATCTGTTTAATGGAGGGGTAAGCGTTCCGCCAGCTGATGACGACTTTTCCGTTTGATTTCAGGGAAGCCGTAAAACCGGGGAGGGTCTCCTGCGCCTTTGCACCAGGCAGTGTAAATAAGGACAGTAAAAACGGTGCAAAGAGAAAACGCATGGCACGACCGGTATCTTTAATCTTTATAGATCCCGGCAAAGATAAGGGAAGCGGCCTTTTTAGCTGATTAAAAGTGGAGCTGGCCGGAAGGCAGAGAGACGTTTCCCTGCAGGCCGCCGGAGTGGACAATCAATATCCTGCTTTCTTTTGGAAAATAGTTTGCCCGCGCCATATCCGCAATGGCGTAAAGGAGTTTTCCGGTATACACAAAATCAGTAGGGATACCAGACTGTTCATAAACTTCATTCATAAAATTCAGGAGTTCGGGGGTTTTTCTTGCATATCCGCCAAAATGATAATCGTGAATGAGTTTGAGTCTGTTCAATTTCTCCGGGGTCTTAATCCAGGATGAATGTAAGGGTTCCCGATCCCGGGTACCCCTCAGTACGGAAATGCCTATCAATTTTTGAGGAGGCCTGCTGGCGTTGACCAATCCCGAAAGGGTTGCACCTGTTCCCACAGCGCAGCAGATATAGGAATATTCATTTGTATCCGGCAGGGAAAGGATCTCTTCAGCTCCCCGGATGCCGGGTTCTCCGCAACCACCTTCCGGAATGATGAGTGCATCAGGATAGGTTGATTTAAGGGATAATATAAACTCCGGATCTTCTTTATTCCGGGATGCTTCGCGCGACAAAAACTGAAGATCCATTCCATATTTCATGGCTGTAATCAGGGATGCTGATAAAATAGCAGGTGGCTCACCTCTTATAAAACCAGTAGATGAAAATCCATGAGCATGGGCAGCACAAGCCAGGGCAACAATATGATTGGAGTAGGGGCCTCCAAAACTAATCAGTCTTTTTTTCTCCTGAAGCCTGCCCGCGTCCAGATAATATTTTAGTTTGAACCATTTATTACCGGACATTTCGGGATGTATTTT
>JAYVXJ010000031.1:0-2773 GCA_043785285.1 Chitinophagaceae bacterium | reverse complement strand
AAAAATCTGCCTGCCGGAACTTCGTTTGTCACCCTGGATGCTAAAGAAAGAAAACTGGATGCGGAAGACCTGATGATCTGTGATGCGGAAGCACCCCTGTGTATTGCCGGTGTTTTCGGCGGATTAAAAACCGGGATTACCCATACCAGTACCGGCGTTTTTCTGGAGAGCGCCTGGTTTAATCCATCGGCTATCAGAAGAACTTCTTTTCGTCACGGGCTCCATACCGATGCAGCAACGCACTTCGAAAAAGGAATGGATATTTCCGGAACCGTGCCTGCGCTGAAAAGAGCAGCAGCACTTATCCGGGAATATGCGGGCGGACAAATAGATACCGATATCACAGACATTTATCCGGAGCCATTTCCTAAAGATCAGATCCTGCTCAAATATCATTATCTCAAAAAGCTAAGTGGTAAAAACTATCACTCCGTAACCGTTAAAAATATATTGCTTTCCCTTGGATTCGATATCCTGCGGGAAGGACTGGATGACCTGCTGGTAGCGCCTCCCTATTACAAGCCGGATATTCAGCTGCCCGCCGATATTGTGGAAGAGATCATGCGGATAGACGGTTATGATAATATTGAAATTCCTTCTTCCATAACGATCTCTCCTTCGGTAGAAGCAGATCGGGATGCGGCAGCGATGCAGGAAAAGATTGCCGGCTATCTCACCGGTGTGGGATTCAGTGAAATCTTTACCAACTCCATTACCAACAGCGCTTACTTCAGCGAGGAAGAACTGGAAACCGTTGTGAAGATGATCAATAACCTGAGCACAGAACTCAATATCATGCGTCCTTCCCTGCTGGAAACGGGCATGGAGAGTATAACCTGGAACATCAACCGAAAAAACAGCGGGCTCCGTTTTTTTGAATTTGGAAAATCATACCATACTCATCAGATCGGTCAGTACCAGGAAATCAATCATTGCTGCCTGTACCTTACCGGCAACCTGCAAGCCCATGGCTGGAAAGGAAAACCGGCAGCGGTGGATTTTTTTTACCTGAAAGGGGTTTGTGAAAATATACTCAAATTGATTGGCGTGGAAGGAAGACCTCTTTTTATACCCCATCCAAAGCTGAGCGGAAGCATGGACATAGTCCATGGGAAATATTCCCTGCTGCAGGTAGGTCAGGTGAGTTCGGCCGTACTCGGCAAATTTGATATCCGGCAACAGGTATATTATGCGGACCTGAACTGGGACAACCTGATGCTGCTGGCTTCGCAACAAACAGTCCGTTTTACGGAACTGCCCCGGCAGATTCCCGTTAACCGCGACCTTGCCCTGATCGTTGAAAAATCCCTACCTTTTGAATCGGTGGAGAAGGCACTGCAGGGAATCGGACTGGAGAAATTGCAACAGGTTCAATTATTCGATATTTTTGAAAGTGAAAAGTTGGGAAAAGATAAAAAATCACTCGCTATTAGTTTTACTTTCCTGGATCCCGAAAAAACATTGACAGACAAGGAAATTGACGGGATGATGAACAGGATCATGAAAACAGCTGAGCAGGAACTGAAGGCAGAGATCAGGAAATAATCCGGAAAAATCAACCATCATTCAACCGAAAAAGTTAACTCATGACGAATCCGGAAACTCAGCTCAAACGAGTTCATGAAAAGTTTCAGCAACTGGTAAAACTTCATCAGGGCCTGCAGAAAGAAAATGAAAAACTGAAAGCCGATTTCAAAAAGATGGGCATGCGCTGTGAAGAACTTTCGCTGGAAGCGGAAAAATTCCGCCAACAGTCAGAAATCCTAAAATTATCAGGAAATGGGGGTATGGATGAAAAAGAGAAAAGGGACCTGGAAAAAAGACTAAATCAGTACGTCAGGGAGATTGACCGGTGCATCGCCCTGCTGAATGAATAAAAAGGGGTTTTAAAATTTCAGATACGTTTTACGCAACGCATCTTCATTTCGTCCGCACCCTGGGATACTTCGAGCGTGTAAACCCCGTATGGGAGCTCGTTGAGTCCGTCCCAGTCAAGTGACTGCTGACCGAAACCGAGTTCTTTCTGAAGTTCGCTGCAAATACTGCCGCGATCATCTTTCAGAACTGCTTTTAATAAGGCATTGTGTGTTTGGGTGATCTCGAAGCTGAGGCGATCGATGAAATTCGGAGATTTGATTTTCAAAAACATGATACTGGATTTGGATACTGGATTAAATTTTCCCCGTTATGGATCCTTCAGAAGAACTTAACTTTACTTCTAACAATCGTTATCCGGCGGAAGTGAATTACAAGTTAAAACAAGTATTTCAGAGATGCAAGCACTGATCCCAATAAATATCGTAATCGGCGACCGGCCGTTCCGGATTAAGATCAACCCGGAAGATGAAGGGACTGTCCGTGCCACCCTTAAAACCATCAATGACAAGATCATTGAGTTTAAAACACAGTTTGCCGGTAAGGATATGCAGGATTATGTTTCGATGGTCGTCCTCTGGTTTGCCACCCAGCCTGGTTTGAACGACAGCTCCCCAATTTCAGCCGATTTTTCCAGCTCCCTGAATAAAATGGAAGAACAATTGGATAAGATCCTTTCCTGAAGGCTATCTCCCATCCTTCAGCCTTCTTAAAAATCCCTTATCTTCGCTCACCATTCGCATACTTTACCGTATGATAAAAATTTGATTTTGAACATTTTAAACTAGCACTCAATGGATTCGACCGTTATATATATCATCCTTGCCGCCATTGCCCTGGTAGTGGGTATCCTGGCAGGTAAATTGATCTTTTCGAAAAATACCCGTAAACAAATTGA
>JAYVXJ010000030.1:0-2776 GCA_043785285.1 Chitinophagaceae bacterium | reverse complement strand
AAACACAGGCGGTGGCAAAAGACATATCGGTCTATATTTCGCAATATCCGCTCGTGGAAAATTACCAGGCTTATGTAGGCACAGCGGCACCCATTAGTTTTAACGGCCTGGTAAGACACTATGATTTAAGAAGAGGAGAAAATGTGGCAGATATACAGGTGAACCTGGTGGATAAAGGAAAAAGGAGTATACAAAGTCATGCAATTGCCAAAAAAATGCGCGGACCCATACAAGCCATTGCCGCAAAATACAATGCCAATGTAAAGATTGTTGAGGTACCGCCCGGACCACCTGTATTGTCCACGCTGGTCGCAGAAATTTACGGACCCGACTATAACGAGCAGATAAAAATTGCCCGCCAGGTAAAAAACCTGTTTGAGAAAACTCCGGACGTTGTAGATGTGGACTGGATGGTAGAAGCCGACCAGCCGGAGTATCATATTGAAGTCGATAAGGAAAAAGCCATGCGGTATGGCATAACAACTGCCCAGATATCATCTACCCTTCATGCGGCTTTATCCGGATTGCCGGTGGGTAATATTTATGAACCGGCGGCGTACGATCAAACCATGATCAGACTGCAGCTGAGCGATCAGGATAAAGCCAGCATGGATGATATACTTGATTTGAAAATAACCGGGACGCAGGGAAACCCTGTACCGGTCAGGGATCTGGTAACTGTAACAAGGCAGATAAAAGCAAAGAACATCTACAGGAAAAACCAAAAGGAAGTCGTTTACGTGCTGGCAGACATGTCAGGTAAATTGGAAAGTCCCTCCTATGCCATTGCGAATATTTCGGACAGCCTGAAAAACGTTTCCGTTCCCCGGGGGTTTTCTTTGAAAGAAGAGTATACGCATCAGCCCGAAATGGAAGATAACTATTCAATAAAATGGGATGGAGAATGGCAGATCACATTCGAGGTATTCAGGGATCTGGGTATTGCATTCGCCGTGGTTATTTTATTGATCTACATATTAATTGTAGGCTGGTTCCAGAACTTTACGGTGCCGCTGGTGATGCTTGCCGCCATTCCGTTATCACTCATAGGCATTGTGCTGGGTCACTGGATGCTGGGCGCTTATTTTACTGCCACTTCCATGATCGGCTTCATCGCACTGGCAGGTGTAATGGTTCGAAACTCGGTGCTTCTGATAGACTTTATAAATATTCGCCTGCGGGAAGGCATACCCTTAAAGCAGGCCATCATAGAGGCAGGTGCGGTTCGCACAACGCCCATTCTGTTAACAGCAGGAGCAGTTGCACTGGGTGCGATCATTATTTTATTTGACCCGATTTTCCAGGGGCTCGCCATTTCCTTAATGGGAGGGACTATTACATCGACATTCCTCACATTACTCGTAGTGCCCTTGTTATATTATAAAATGATGCGAAAGCAATATCCGGTTAAATAATTAAATTTTTTTCTATGAAACTATTAATAGTAACCTGCCTGAAAGAATACCAGGATGACGTTATAAAAATATTCAAGAAGGCAGATATCCATGCATTCAGCGCCACCCAGGTCATTGGATATAAGGATAATAATCCTCCGGATCTTATAGAAAACTGGTTTGCAAGCGGGGACGAGCTATTCGACTCCCTAATGATATTCAGTATTACTGCTGCTGAAAATGCGGAGCATGGAATGAATGGGATAAAAATATTTAATAAGGAAACCAAAACAAATTTTCCGGTTCGTGTTTTTATAGTTCCGGTGGAAAGATCGAGTATATAAACCTTAAAAAATAAATGTTATGAGAGAAAGAATTGTTCGGGCCGTTGCCGGTTCATTAGTTTTAGTGAGCTTGGCGCTCACTTACTTTGTTAGCCTGAATTGGCTCTGGCTCGGTGTTTTCGTCGGTGTTAATTTACTACAATCCTCCTTCACAAAGTTTTGTCCTTTAGAAAAAATATTGGATGCGGTTGGAGTTAAAAACACTACTAATAAGAAGTAAGGGCTTGTCCAGGCTTTCAGGAAGAAAATGATCACACGATTACAGAAAGCCCTTCTGGGGGTAGAGGTAAATCAGGATATAAGGCCTACATTTATACCTGCCTTTAGGTGAAAAGTAAATCTAGACTGAGAAATCTGACCCAACCCCATCTAAAAGTATTTAATTTCTGATTGGAGAATAGAAATACAGTTTGATTCCGGTTGATTTTTTAACATTCATCTCATGAATAAGGAAATGACTTTAGATGCGACTTTTGAACCAGCCTTAATCAAGGAAATGCAGCAGTTTGGAGAAATTAAGTACTTTAGGGAAGGAGATATTATCATGGATTACGGCAAATATATCCGTATGATGCCACTGATTATCAAAGGGACAATCAAGGTCTTCCGAATGGATGAGAATGGGAAGGAAATTCTGTTGTATTATTTGTCCAGTAATGAAAGTTGTTCCATGGCCTATAGCTGCTGTGTAGAAGCAAAAAAAAGTGTGGTAAAAGCCATTGCTGAAGAAGATGTTGAATTGCTGGCTATCCCCCATATGAAGTTAGATGAATGGCTTTGCAAATATCCAAGTTGGAAAAATTATATTATGCGAAGTTTTAACGAACGCTTTTTAGAATTGCTGAAGTCGATTGAAAGCATTGCATTTCATAAATTAGATGACCGCCTGATCTCATACCTTAAAGAAAAGCAGCGACTTTCCGGATCCAGTGTCATCAAGGCTTCACATTATCTTATTGCTGATGAGTTAGCCACTTCAAGGGTCGTCATATCCCGCCTATTAAAGCAACTTGAAAATGATAAAAAAATCATTTTATA
>JAYVXJ010000029.1:0-2777 GCA_043785285.1 Chitinophagaceae bacterium | reverse complement strand
TATAATCTTTCACGTACCCGTTGGTTATAAAAATATCCTTGTTACCGTCGTTGTCAAAATCGGAGAAAAGCGCTGACCAGCTCCAGTCTGTATTGGATACAGATGCCAGCTGACCGATTTCGCTAAACGTGCCGTCCCCGTTATTTTTTTGCAGCATATTTCTGCTGTATTGATAATAGAATCCTTTTTTAAAAAGCATTTGGAATTTGTCGAAGTTTTCTGAGCCACTATGCATTTTTTGTGTGCGGTTATCTTCAGGCAGCATGTCCAGGGTTAAAATATCAACCAATCCGTCGTTATTAAAATCAGCAGCGTCACATCCCATGGAGTATAAAGAAACATCATCCATACAATTGCTGAGCTTTTCGCTGAATGTGCCGTTCTTATTATTCATGAACAGATAATCAGGTTCATTAAAATCGTTGGAAACATAAAGATCAGGCCATCCGTCGTTGTTGATGTCGGAGGCAACTACACCTAGTCCGAAGGTCAACACGTTGGAATTTATACCGGCCTGCGCAGACACATCCGTATATACCGGGTGATGCAGGCTTTCGTTCCAATCATTCCGGAACAGCTTGCAGGCGAAGTCGGGATTTCTTTGCTCTCTCCAGGCTGAATTCTCGATTGCGCCGGTGGTATATTGGTGTAAGGAGTGATTGATCAGGAACATGTCCAGGTCGCCATCCTTATCGTAATCAAAGAAAACCGCCTGGGTACTATATCCTTTATCTGCTAAGCCATATTCCGCTGCCTTTTCTGTGAACGTAAGATCGCCATTATTAATAAACAGGAGGTTTTCTCTTTTCTCCGCATTGCCGTCTGCCGAGCGGCAGATATAAATATCCATTTTGCCATCGCCATTGATATCTACCATAGTGGCACCTGTGCACCAGCCTTGTTTTTCAGCGATTCCGCTTTTATCGGTAATATCTTCAAACGTTAAATTTCCTTTATTGAGAAAAAGCCGGTTCTTAACCATATTGCCGGTAAAAAGAACATCCGGCAATCCGTCATTATTAATGTCGCCGATGGCCACGCCCCCACCGTTATAAAAATAAATATAGTTGAGTACGTTAAATGCTTCGTTCTCAAATAACTGATTTTTAAAATCCACGCCGGTTCGCTTCTCATCAAGTCGTGTAAATAAGTGTGAAGTGTCATCCTTGCATCCGGCGAATAAGATAATCATCAGTGAAACCAGGATGTACTTATAGTAATACAGCATATAGTTGCTTTTAATAGTGGCAGACCCGGATTACTCAAAACGAAAAAGATTCCATCAGGTTAATGATGGAATCTTTAAGGTATGTAAATTTTATGTACTAATTTTTATCCCACCAAAGCGGCGTGGTTACTTTATCGGGTCCACCAAGTAAGCCAACTGCTTTTGTTACTTCCGCACCATTATTCTGTTGTTCGGAAAGAAGGAATGGTATTCTTCTGAGCCACTCGGTTGATGTGTTGGTAATATCCGGATTATCCGAATTGACAACCGGATATAGTTTCAGCACATGACTTCTTCTGTAATCTGCCCAGGCTTCCATGCCATCAGGATATAAAGCTAACCATTTCTGGGTAGCAATTTGTTCAGTCTGAACAGCAGGAACAGCGGAAAATTTAACCGGTATATTCGTCATAGCCGGAGAGCTAAGGTCGTCACCCGGAGGAATGGGTGTATTCAAGCTGTTAATATAAGTCTGTATAACAGTAGGATCCGTGATATTCCATTGTATCAGGGAATTGGTGATCCCGGCTTCATACATATCCTTTGCAGTACCTCCCATATTCCATCCGAGCATCGCTCCTTCGGCACGAAGAAAATAAACTTCGGCGGTACACATAATATTCTGACCTGATGCTATAGAAGTTGCTGAACCTAACACGTTCCCGTTCTTATCCGTAACGGCTGTGGAAGACCAGCGCTGACCTACGTGAGAATTGTTAGCAGCGAGGTTGGGTACATGTCCTAATTGGGCAACAGAAAGGCCATTACGCAATCCGGAATAAACGCCGGTATTATAAGCAGGTAAAAAATACTGAGGAAGGCGTGGATCCTGAAATCCTTTTAATACAGAAGCCATGGAAGCACTCATTCTGAATTCGTTCCAGTCGGACATGGATTGAAGACCGTTTCCGTCATTGTTTTTTGCACTTCTTTGTACCAGAGCATCATCTCCTGAAGTCATGGACGTTGGATCAGCTATAGCAGCGCTGGTTGTCATTACCCCGCCTGCCACAGCAGCTTCAGCTTCTGACTTAGCCCGGGTAGGATCAACTTTGGATATTCTGATTGCCAGGCGTAAGCGAAGGGAGTTGGCAAATTTGATCCACCGGTTAACATCTCCACCGTAAATCAGATCATAGCTGCCGTAATGATTTTCGCCGGCATGATTTTTCAGAATGGCGGTGGCATTTGCTAACCTTTTAAAGAAGTCATCATAAATTTTATCCTGTGGATCGTATGGTACAGAAGTACCCGGAATGCCGGCCGAGAAATAAGGAATAGGTCCCCAATAATCGGTTACCCGGTGGAAAGTAAAAACCCACCACACATCCGCCATGGCCCATTCGGCCGTGGTAGAATCGGTATTGGCAAAAATGGCTTGCAACTGAGGCATTACATCCGTGTACATCGGATTGAAAGCTGCCCCAACCCAGTCCATCCGGATCGTCAGGCGATCCGATGGGAAGTAGGTAGCCTCACAGGCAAAATACTGACAGTACTGGTCAGCAAAAAGGTTTTGCGCAACCTGATAACTATAATAAGCATTCGG
>JAYVXJ010000028.1:0-9108 GCA_043785285.1 Chitinophagaceae bacterium | reverse complement strand
TTGCCGCTGTAGCTGCCATCACGGGCAAAACCTATTCGGGTTCTGAAGATGGAAAGGCAGATATTGCTTTTCGTGTGATCGCAGATCATATCCGCGCTATTTGTTTCCCTATTGCGGATGGTCAGCTTCCTGCCAATACCGGTGCAGGTTATGTGATCAGAAGAATTCTCCGCAGGGCCGTTCGCTATTATTATTCCTATCTTAATCAGCCCGCTCCGTTGTTGTATCAACTGGTGAAAGGCATTGCGGTGCAGTTTGAACAGGTATTCCCGGAATTGCACAAACAGGAAGTCTTTGTAGCACGCGTGATCCGGGAAGAAGAAGAGGCATTTTTGAGAACCCTTGATAAGGGCCTGAAAATATTTAATGAATATATTGAACACGGACCGGTTGTGCAGGAAGAATCCGCGCAGCATAAACAAAAAGGAATCTCCGGTTCGTTTGCTTTCAAATTGAATGATACTTATGGTTTTCCTATAGATCTTACTTCGCTGATGGCGCGGGAGATCGGCTGGACGGTAGATGCTGCTGGTTTTGAAATGGAACTCCGGCAACAAAAAGACCGGTCACGTTCGGCCACTCAGATGGATACCGGGGATTGGAATTCCGTTCACGAAAATGGAAAGGGGCTGTTTGAAGGATATACGCATCTGGAAACGAATACCGAGGTCAGCCGCTGGCGCAAGATGAAAGTAAAAGGGAAAGAAGCTTATCAGCTCGTACTGAACAAGACTCCTTTTTATGCCGAAAGTGGCGGGCAGGCTGGAGATACCGGCACCTTGGAATTTGCAACTGAAAACATAGCGGTACTGGACACAAAAAAAGAAAACGGACTCATCCTTCACTTCACTGAAAAGTTGCCGGCACAGATTGAAGGATCTGTACGTGCACGGGTGAATGCACGCAAAAGAAAAGACACGGAGGTTCATCATACCGCTACCCATCTGCTGCATGCAGCGTTGCGAAAAGTGCTGGGAACGCATGTTGCTCAAAAAGGATCTTTGGTAAATGCCGAACATCTCCGGTTTGATTTCTCGCATTTTGCAAAACTGACGGATGAGGAGATGGCATCCATTGAGCAAATCGTAAATGAAAAGATCAGGGGAAATATTCCCGTGACCATCCTGGAAATGCCCCGCGAAGAAGCATTGAAAACGGGTGCCATGGCGCTTTTCGGAGAAAAGTACGGAGAGGTGGTCCGGGTGGTCATTATTGATCCGGCATATTCCATTGAATTATGTGGGGGTACGCATGTTACCCATACAGGCGAGCTGGGACTTTTTAAAATTGAATCGGAATCTGCTGTAGCCGCAGGCGTTCGGCGAATTGAAGCCGTATCGGGTATCGCTGCCGAACACTATGTGTTGCACCAGTTTTCCATACTCCGTTCAGTGAAAGAAATACTAAAAAATCCAAAGGATCTGCAAAAAAGCATTCATGATCTTGCTGCGGAAAATACGCTCAACCGGAAACGGATAGAATCGTTGGAAGCTATACAGCTCCTCCGAATAAAGCAGAATCTGTTAAAGCAGGCCATCCCGTATAAAGAGGGGTCTTTTATCGGTGCTGTTCTGGAGGGCGTTTCAGGCGATGGATTAAGAAAACTGGCGATTGATCTACGCCAGGAAATTCCGGATCTGCTGCTGGCGATTGCTTCCGTTGTGGAAGGAAAAGCATATGTGGCTGTTGCCATTGGAGACCATTTGCAGGCTTCCCGAAACCTGGATGCGTCTAAAATGATCAAAGAACAGGTAGCTCCGCTGATCAACGGTGGCGGGGGCGGACAAAAATCCCTGGCTACCGCCGGAGGCCAGGATACAACGCAACTCCAGCGCGTTATTGAGCAGGTAAAAAATTGCTTATAACAAACTTTTAAGCATACCTAAAGAACTGTTAAAACTCCCTGAGCGTTAATTCTCCGAATATTTTCGTATTTCGGAATATTCCCTATATTTGAAATACGAAATCTAACGTAGTTTAATATTTAAAATCATTGACGATGAAACAAATCATGTACAAAATAGCAGGTATTGGTGCTATCTGTTTTGCTTTTGCTCTGAAAGGAATCGCGCAGGACGTTGATCCGGTGGCACCGATACCACCTGTGCCTCTGGCGGAGACCATTACGATAGATTCAAGTGATAATCAATCGGAGGTCATTATCCGTCAGAAAGGAAACAAGGATAGTAAGGTTACCATCGAAATCCGGAATGGCAATTTTTTTGTGAATGGCAATCCGTTGGAAAAATTCGATGATAAAAACATCGAGATTGTAGTAAAGAAAGGAAGTTATGATGATGAACCCATGCTTTCCATTACTACATCCCCCTTTCGCGGAAAAGCATGGGATCAGGAAAGATTTCAAAGGGACATGCAAAGAAATTTAGGCATGCAGGATATGCAAAGGAAAGGAAGGCAGGCATACCGGAATAGTTTAAACGAGGCTTTTCTAGGTGTCTCCTCCCGCAAAACAGAAACCGGAGGGGCTACTATTCTGGAAGTTACTAAAACCAGTCCTGCTGAAAAAGCAGGGTTAAAAAGAGGAGATATCATTACCAAAGTGAATGAAGCAAAAATTGAAAGCCCCGAAAATTTGTTTGAAACCATTCATCAGTTTAAGCCCGGAGAAAAGGTAAAAATCACGTTTAAAAGAGAGGGTAAGGCGCAGACGGTTGCTGCCATGCTGGAAAAATCAAAAAGCGAGCCGGAAGTATTTAATTACAAATACGAATATAATATGCCCGATATGCCGGATATGCCCAATATGCCCGGTCTGGAGTCTCCCGTATGGGGACCGATGCCAGCAAAAATAGGTATAAAGGCGCAGGATTCCGAAGAAGGTAAAGGAGTGAACGTGCTGGAAGTAGCGGAAGGATCTCCTGCAGATAAGGCCGGACTCAAAAAGGGCGATGTAATCACCAATATCAATGGAAACGAAGTAAACAGTGCAAATGAACTGATTCAGCAGGTTCGGGAATCCAGGGAAAGATCCACTGTGAAAGTGAAAATCCTTCGCAATGGCAATCAGCAGGATATGGATATCAAAATTCCCCGGAAACTCAAAACGGCGGAACTCTGATCTATCCGGAAAAGAAAATTGATCGGGATCAATCCAGCAAAGGATTTTAGGGAAAACGTACGCACTTTTTTTACCTTCGTGCCAGGAATCAACTGGTTCACGCAAAGCGCAAAGAACAGGATAAACGATCTTTGCGCTTTTGCCTTGTAAAGAAAGGTTGAACAGCCATTATCCGATGAGTGATTTCGAAAAATATGAAACAGTAGTAGGTCTTGAGGTTCATGCACAATTGCTCACTGATACCAAGTTATTTTGTGGTGACAGCACTCTTTTTGGCGCAGAACCCAATACGCATATTAGTCCGGTTACCCTGGGATATCCCGGAACACTTCCGGTATTGAACAAGCAGGCAGTGGCTTATGCTATTAAAATGGGATTTGCCTGTCACTCAGAAATAGAGCGGCACAACTACTTTGCGCGTAAAAATTATTTTTATCCTGATCTTCCCAAAGGGTATCAGATCTCACAGCATACCACACCGGTTTGCAAGGGAGGATATGTAAAGATCAGCAGCTCTTCGGGAGAAAAGAACGTTCAGCTGAATCGCATCCACCTGGAAGAAGATGCCGGCAAAAGCATTCATGACCGGTATTCCGAATATACCTGCCTGGATTTTAACCGCGCAGGTGTGCCACTTATAGAAATTGTAACGGAGCCCTGTTTAAGCAGCGGTGAAGAAGCATCGGCTTATCTGATCAATTTGCGCCGCATACTCCGTTACCTGGAGATCTGTGATGGAAATATGGAAGAAGGAAGCATGCGCTGTGATGCCAATATATCTATCCGGGAAAAAGGAGCAACCACACTTGGAACCAAAGTAGAGGTTAAGAACCTGAATTCTATCCGGAATGTAAAGCGTGCCATTGAATATGAGGCCGGCCGCATGATGGAAGCTATTGAAAAAGGAGAAATTATCTTGCAGCAAACACGGCGTTTTGATGCATTGAAGGGAACCACTTACTCCATGCGTTCCAAAGAAGAAGCAAATGATTACCGGTATTTTCCGGACCCGGACCTGCCGCCGTTCCATGTTTCGGATGCATTTCTGCAAAGCATAAAAGAAAATATACCGGCCCTGCCCGAGGCCCTTATTGAGCGGTATACCCGGGATTATAATTTACCGCGATACGATGCGGAAGTGATCACGGATGATAAAGAAACATCCGACTACTTTGAATTGCTGATCCAGCAAACCGGTTCCTTTAAAGCAGCATCAAACTGGTTGCTGGGTCCGGTGAAATCTTATCTCAATGAAAATAACCTTTCTATCCGTCAGCTTCCGGTTCCACCAACTTCCCTGGCATCCTTGATTCTATTGGTAGAGGAAGGGAAAATCAACTTTTCGATCGCATCATCCAGAATCTTTCCCGAACTTGCCGGCGGAATAGAAAGCGATCCACTGCAACTGGCTACCCGTCTGAATCTACTGCAGACAGGAGATGAAAACCAGATCCGGCAATGGATAATACAGGTGCTTGAAAAAATGCCGGAGAAAGTAGCAGCCTATAAAAAAGGAAAAAAAGGACTGTTGGGATTATTTGTTGGAGAAGTAAAAAAAATATCCAAAGGGAAAGCAGATCCGAAACTAACCAATCAATTGCTGATCGAGACACTTGAAAAATAATCAAATCAATTAATAAATTATATGCCGGTAAAATATATATCGCTCCATTTGTTCTCTGCAGCATGCTTGCTTTTTGCCTGTAAAGAGTCCGGCGAAAAACGTTTTCATGTAAATCTGTCCTACACGAATGCTGAAAAACTGGTACAAGCTAATCCTGGGTTTCCGGGTTCTGCCGCTAACTGGGTATACCTGGAAGAAATTGTATATGGTAAAGATCAGGCTCCTGTAATTATTGATTCGGGGAAACTTAGCGGAAGCTCCGGTAGTGTTGAGCTTAGCGGCAAGTCAACAAAAGAAGGCATTTATGAACTGGTGTTTGGAGAAAATGCGCTGGCTCTTCCACTGATCAATGATGTTCAGAACATCCGCGTCCAGGCTGATCTTTCAAAGAGAAATGATTTTTATTCCGTGAGCGGGTCGGATGCATCCAAACAATTGCAGGTATTGCTCAATTCCGTAGGGAGAAAGAATAATGAAATCGAAAAATCGTTTACAACGCTGGACAGTCTGAAGAAAGGGAATGCCGGCGATAGTGTTCTGTTACCTGCAACAGCAGCAAAAAATACGGCCATTCTTCAGTTGAATGATTATCTCAAAGGGTTTATGCAGTCCACAAAAAATGCAACCCTTGGTTTTCTTGCACTCAGCTGGGCTTCGCGGAGTTTTTCTTCAGCGGAACTCGATACTGCTATGAAAAGTTTAAAGAACAGATTTCCAAATAATGCCTTCCTGGCAGAGATGGAAAAAAGTAACAAGGCCCGGCAGCAGGCTGCAAATCCGGATTCTGCCGATTCCTGGGTTGGTAAATCCGTTCCGGAACTCAGTCTCCCGGATGTGAATGGTAAATTAGTATCCATCTCTTCCTTTAAAGGTAAATATTTACTGATTGATTTTTGGGCAAGTTGGTGTGGCCCCTGTCGCATGGAGAATCCTAATGTGGTGGAGGCGTATAATCAGTTTAAAGGGAAAAATTTCACCATCCTGGGTGTGTCGCTGGATAAAGACAAAGACTCCTGGAAAAAAGCCATTGCCCAGGACCATCTCACCTGGACGCATATCAGTGACCTGAAATATTGGAACAGCCACGCAGTGGAAACATTTGGATTTCAGGGAATCCCATTTAACGTGCTGGTGGATCCTTCCGGAAAGATCATTGCTCAGGAACTCCGTGGCAGGGAGTTGGAGAACAAACTGAAAGAAGTGCTGAAGTAGGGGAAGTAAAAATTAAAAAAATTGATCCTCAGGCCGTTATGGTTATTTTCAAATAGGCGTCCAACTTTTTACTTTTTACTTTTACTAATGGAAATCAGCAATGCAGGCAGAAACAACAAATTCGTAAGCGTTGCCATCACCAACGTTAGTGAAGTGAGCCATCCCAATGCCTGAGTACCGCCAAATCCACTGAAACAGAAGATTACAAATCCCGCAATCAACACCAGGGATGTATAGATGATGCTGATACCGGTGGAATGGATGGTCCTGACTACTGCATCTCTTGCCGGTTCGTCTTTCAACTGATCCTGTTTATAATTTACCAGGAAGCGAATGGTAATGTCTATGGCAATTCCCAAAGCAATGCTGAATACCAGAACGGTGGACGGTTTTAAAGGAACACCGACCCAACCCATCACGCCTGCGGTGATGATCAGGGGAATTACATTCGGAAGAAGAGAACAGATCAGGATCCGCAAAGACCGGAACAGATATAGCATACAGGCAGCGATCAGCACAAAAGCCCATAGAATGCTTTGTTTCAGACCGTGAATGATAAATGCACTTCCTTCCAGAAAGGTTACCGTAGTGCCCGTGAGTTCAACGGAATATTTTGTACTGTCGAATAATTCGGAAGATCTTTTTTCTATCTTTTGCAGAATCTGTGGTAAGTGCGCACTTCCAACATCAGCCATGTTCACGCTGATGCGTGTTGTTTGTTTATTGCTGTCAATAAAACTGTTTGCCAGTTTCATCACATTGCCGGGCTTGCTGTTGCTGTCGCTTTTCATATTCAGATAAGGCGCGAGAAAAGTGATATCGAAATCGTTCGGAAGGGCGTAATCCGAAGAGTCGTTATGATAATAAGCCTGTCGCACAAACTTCAACCCCTCTACAATAGAAAGAGGTTTTGCCATCACCGGACTGGAATCAATGAAGGCAGAAAGTTTTTCAATCTTTCCAAAGGTTCCCAGCATATTGGCCCGCAATCCATTTTTTCTTTTGGTATTGATTAGAATTTCCAGCGGCATTACACCCTTAAAATTTTTTTCGAAGAATTTTAAATCAGCATACACGGGATCGGTTTTGGGAAGATCATCGAGGATAAACCCTTCAGACTTCAGACGCAGTGTTCCTGCCAGGGAAAAAACCAATATCAAAGCGGTAGTAATGTAAATAATGGTTTTATGATGAATCGTCCAATTTTCCAGGCGGTCCAACAAAGTCGTCAGCCATCGGTTAGTCAGATAACTCATATGCCTGGGTTTCGGATCCGGCAAATAACTCAGCGCTGATGGCAGCAGGATAATCGAAATGAAAAAGAGCAGCATAATATTGATTCCGGCCACTATACCAAATTCTTTCAGTATGGCGCTTTTGGTAAAAGCAAACACACCAAATCCAATAGCCGCCGCAATATTGCAAAACAGGGTTACGATGCCCATTTTTCGGATCATTTCATAGAGCGCTTTTTTCTTCTCGCCGTTTTCTTTGAAGGAAGTATGGTATTTGTTTAAGAAATAAATGCAGTTGGGAATGCCGATTACAACGATCAACGGAGGGATCAGCGCATTCAGCAGGGTGATTTTATATCCGAAAAGATGCATGGTAGCGAGACTGAATACCACACCGATAATAACCACCAGCAGGGATAAAATCATGGTGCTGAAGCTCCGGAAAAACAGCAACAGAATAAGCGCGGAGAGCAAAACAGAACCCAGGAGAAACCATTTCATTTCGGAAGCCACCCGTGTAGCCATATTCGTCCTGATCAATGGAAGTCCGCTGTAATGCAGCTGAACCTGATGGGCAGTTCCAAAGGCATCACCCAGTTGCACGATCCGCCCAACCACTTTGGTTCTTGCAGCGGAATTCATCACCTGTTTATTCACATGGATGGCGGCGAGATAAGTATGTGTGGCAGGATTGTAGAGAAGGCTCCGGTAAAACAATTGATTTTCGAAAGCACGCCTGGCACTATCCAGTTTTTCCTGCGTAATGAAAGGAGCAGGAAACAAAGATTTTGGAATAAGCTTTTGCGTACTCTCGTTTTTGATCAGCATGATGGCATCCGGTATGCTGAGGACCTGTTCAACCCCGTTTACTTTTTTTAACTCCCGGTTTAACAGGATATAATCATTGAAAAAATCTTTGGTAAAAAGTTTATCTGTCTGAATCCCCATCACCAGCAGGTTTCCATCGTCTCCGAATTTTTGCCGGAAATCCTGGTAGGTCAGGTATTTCGGATTATCCGTTGGAATGGCACGGGTATATTCATAACTCAATTCGATTTTAGAAGCCTCATAACCCATGAACATGCAGGCGGCTGCCAGCAACATCAATAACCACAAACGAAATTTCAAAATGAAACCAGCAATACTTCCCCACATATATTGATCGAGTTTAGGTAAACCTACACTTGTTTGCCACGCAAAGAAACTTATTTTAACCGAATTTCGCAGGAATCCCCGGATTATGCTTCACAAAACAAAAGGTATTGTACTGCGTACGGTGAAATACGGAGAAACCAGTATCATCGTTTCTATCTTTACGGAGATGTTCGGACTGCAATCCTACCTGGTGAACGGGGTTAGAAAATTGTCCAGGAAAGGGTCATCAAAAACAGGCTTTTTTCAACCTTCCGCCATATTGGACCTGGTTGTTTACCATCATGAACAGAAGAACCTGGAGCGCATAAAGGAATACCAGTGGGGACATTTGTATCAACATATTTTTTCTGATGTAGTAACGAATTCAGTAGCCCTTTTCATCGTTGAACTGTTGCAAAAATGTTTAAAACAACCGGAGGCCAATCCCGAGCTCTATGAATTTACGGAAGATGCGTTGATCCACCTCGATGAGGCAGGCAGAGCCGTTCAGGCAAATTTCCCACTCTACTTTGCACTTCATGTAGCCGGTTTTTTTGGATTGCGGATAAGCGACAATTATTCAATACAAAGGACCTGGCTCGATCTTCAGGAAGGATTTTTTACGGCAGAGAAGCCGGCACATCCGCATTTTCTCGAAAATCCCTACAGTGAACTCACTTCGCAATTACTCAAAGTAAGGCAACCCGCTGAACTTCCGGAAGTGCCGTTAAATAAAGAAAAGCGCAGAATACTGATGCAGGCCTATCAGGATTTTTTTTCGCTGCATATTGCCGGATTCGGAAGTATGAAAACACTCGCGGTTT
>JAYVXJ010000027.1:0-9112 GCA_043785285.1 Chitinophagaceae bacterium | reverse complement strand
TCGGTGGTATGTGTGCTATCCACCAGTTTGTGAAAGTCGGCCGTCATTCCTTTATTCAGGGCGGTTCATTGGTAGGAAAAGATATCCCCCCTTATATCAAAGCCGGAAGATTGCCGCTCAGTTATTGCGGAGTGAATTCCGTGGGCCTTAAAAGAAGAGGATTTACCATTGACAAAATCAACCATATTCTGGATATCTATCGCATCATTTATAACAAGGGGCTGAATACTTCCCAGGCGCTTGAATTTCTGGAAGAAGAATTTTCGGCTACGGATGAACGTGATGAAATCGTAACGTTTATCCGGGAAAGCGGTCGTGGTATCATTAAACGCTACAGTAAAAGCAACCTCGATGAGGATTACGCTGACTGATGCGGGTAAACGGTTTAACCGCGAATGGATATTCCGGCACCTGAACTATCACTTTTCTCCTTCCGATACGTACGCAATTACCGGTCCCAATGGATCCGGAAAATCAACCTTACTTCAATTTATTGCCGGTGCCCTCATGCCGACTGAAGGAAAGATTTCCTATTCGGATATTAGGGAGATCCCCTCTGCAGCCATCTTTCAATATCTTTCCATTGCCGCCCCTTATCTCGAAACCGTTGAAGAAATGACGGCCAATGAATTTTTCAGGTTTCATCAAACGTTCAAACCCTTTCTTCCGGGCATCAGCATACCGCAAATACTGGATATCATTGGACTGTCACACGCCGGCGATAAGCAGATCCGGTATTATTCTTCCGGAATGAAACAACGCGTGCGGCTTGCACAGGCGTTTTTCTGCGATACCCCGGTTTTACTATTGGACGAACCAACCACCAACCTGGACGCACCCGGTATAGCACTTTATCATCAGCTTATTCAGAATTATTGCAAAGAAAGACTGGTGCTGGTGAGTTCCAATGATCCGCAGGAATTTGCGTTTTGCAATAAGATTATTGAAATGGGGGAATTAAAAAAAAGAGGTTGACGGTCAACCATTCTCACCGCTGACTCGCAATCAGCAAATTTAAATCCGTGTATTTCAGATCAAAACGTTGACTGAGGTGGAAGTTGGTGAGTGCCCCTTTGAACATATAAATGCCACTGCGTAAATGGATTTTGTGCCATAGCAGATTTTCGAATCCGCCTTCTTCCGATGCTTCCAGCAAAAGTGGAGTGATCACATTGCTGATGGCTTGTGAAGCCGTTCTGGCGAAACCGGAAGGGATATTCGGAACACAATAATGAATAACACCATATTTGATAAACGTAGGATGCTCATGAGAAGTGATCTCCGAAGTTTCAAAACAACCGCCGCGATCGATACTTACATCAATGATTACACTCCCGGCGCGCATATTGCTGACCATTTCTTCTGTGACCACCACCGGTGTTCTGCCGGTTTGGGAAGAAAGGGCGCCCACGGCCACTTCGCAACTTTTTAATTGTTTGGAAAGAATGCGTGGTTCAATCACGGAAGTATAGATCCGGAATCCGATATTGTTCTGTAGTCTTTTCAGACGGGATACACTATTGTCGAATACTTTCACAGAAGCACCCAGCGCCAGCGCAGCACGCGCAGCATATTCCCCTACAATGCCAGCTCCCAGAATAATCACCTTTGTTGGCGGAATGCCGGAAATACCGCCGAGCAATACCCCCTTGCCATGGTTGGCGGAACTTAAATACTGAGCAGCCACCAGCATTACAGCGCCACCTGCGATCTCACTCATGCTGCGCACGATGGGATAGCTGCCGCTGTCATCTTTTAAATTTTCAAATGAAATACCGGTAATGCGTTTCGTCATCATCTTTTCCAGCAACTCTGCTTTGAGGGCAGATAAATGGATGGGCGAAATGATGGTCTGGTTCATCTGCAGCAGAGAAAGATCTTCTTCCACTACTGGTGCAGATTTAATCAGGGTCGGACATTTATAAACTTCGGCTTTATCGTATACAATGCGGGCACCTGCTTCGCTGTAATCTATATCGCGGTAATGGGCTGCTTCACCGGCGTCGTGTTCAATCAATATTTCATGTCCGTTACTGATCAGCACACTGACTGCTTCCGGTGTAAGACCAATCCGGTTTTCCTGAAAAGCGGTTTCTTTGGGAACACCAATGCGAAGCATGCTGGACTTGGGTTTTACATCCAGCGTTTCTTCTAAAGTTTCATAGCTAAAGGAAGTGCTGATAAACGGTTTCTGTTGAGCCATGGTGTCAGGACTTTTCCCTCCAGGTTTAAGATCTGCAAGTGGTGAGGGTGAAAATTACAATTTTTTTTCCTGAATTCGTATAGATTATGATCCGGTCACCCGTATTTTCCTCCTGTTTTTATCGATCGTTTCAATTAGCAGATGCAACGTTCCGGGTGGAAAAATACCAGGTGCTCTTTCAGGCCATTCAACCAAACAGATATCACCCGAATAGAGACAGTCCTCTATCCCTGCCCGGATGGCTTCTTCCTCATCTTTTAAACGATACAGGTCCAGGTGATAAATGGTCCCCTCGGGATAACGGTATTCATTTATAAGAGAGAACGTGGGACTGCCCACCCAATCAGTTACTTTTTTTTCTTCACAGAGGGCATGAATAAAAGTTGTTTTTCCGGCGCCCAGTTGCCCGCCGAAAGCGAATACTTTCTTGTCCCCATATATCGACCAGAATTCCTGCGCCAGAGATTGTATGGTCGAAAGCGTAAAAATCCTTTTCATCAGGCAAAGATAGAATCCTTCTTATTCCGGAAATAGATAACCCTCCCGGCCGGGATTTTGGTAAATTTGCCATTTGTTTTTACGAAAGCATATTAATGGAGACAACAAACTGGAAGGTAGAGGGAATGAGTTGCAGCGCGTGTGCGCAGACGATCGATGGGTTCCTTCAAAAAAAAGGGATGCAGGAGGTAAATGTAAGTCTCACGGCAGGTGAAGTCAGTTTTCGGAATTTGCCCGCCATCCCGGAGGCAGAACTCAAAAAGGGCATATCGAATCTGGGTTATTTTGTTGCTGATGGCTCTTCGCAGCAAAAGCCCGTAAACAGGTTCCTCATTTATCTGGCTATATGCATTCCCTTCACCGGTTTGCTGATGCTGCACATGTTAAGTCACCGCCAACCCTTTCACTGGCTGGGAAACGCCTGGGTTCAGTTGGCCTTATGCATTCCGGCATATTTCACCGGTATGTATTTTTTTGGCAGAAGTGCCATCAGCAGCCTGATCCGGCGCAAGCCGAATATGAATGTACTGATAGCGCTCGGCGCAACGGCCGCCTTTGTATATAGTTTCATAGGCACCCTTCTCCATCTGGGGGAAGCGTATCTTTTCTATGAAACATCGGCGGCTATCATCACGTTGGTATTTCTGGGAAATTATATTGAAGAACGTTCTTTGCACACAACGCAGAAAGCACTTCAGCAACTGCTGAAATCGCAGGAAACAAAAGCGAACATGATTGCATTTGATGATCAGCATCAGGAGATCATTTTCCCGGTAAACAGCCACCAGTTGCGTAGTGGTGATCTGATCCTGATCAAAAGCGGCGAGCAGGTTCCTGCCGATGCGAAGATACTCTGGGGAGAGGCACAGGTGGATGAAGCCATTATTACCGGCGAAAGCATACCGCTCTATAAGCAGACAAAAGATTTGCTTATCGGGGGTAGCCTGGTGCTGGAAGGGACGCTGAAAGCACAGGTAACCCACGCTGCGAAGGATTCGGTTTTATCGAATGTGGTCAACCTGGTGAAACGGGCCCAACAGGATAAACCCAAAATCCAGTTGGAGGCTGACCGAATCAGCGCCATTTTTGTCCCGGTCGTCATCGGCATTGCCCTGCTGACGTTTCTGGTTAATTATCTCCTGCTGCATGAACTCACTTCTTCCCTGATGCGGAGTATCGCTGTGCTGGTGATTGCCTGCCCCTGCGCTATGGGCCTTGCTACGCCGGCAGCTATTGCGGTCGGACTTGGACGGGCTGCCCGGAATGGTATTCTGTTCCGCAATGCGAATAGCCTGGAGTTATTTAAAGATATCCGTCAGGTGGTATTTGATAAAACAGGAACACTCACTACTGGTGCTTTCAGCATTTGTTATTTTGAAATCAGGGATGCCGGTTTATCTGAACCCGATTTTAAACGCATTTTATTTTCGCTGGAAAAATATTCCAATCATCCCATTGCACAATCCATTACGCGTTCCTGGAAAAGCCAGCCGGAAATCCGGTGGGCAAAGCTGGAAGAGATAAAAGGGCTGGGTATTCGTGCTACCGATATTCAGGGAAACGAATACAAAGCCGGATCGGGTAAATTCGTTGCAGAAGAAACCGGATCCGATCATACTATATATGTTTCGAAAAACGGTTTGCTACTCGGTTGGGTGGATGTTCAGGATGAGATCCGTTCCGAAGCTCCGGAGGTAGTCCGTTATTTTAAAGAGAGGAGTATTCGGACGATTTTATTAAGTGGAGACCGGTTGCAAAAATGTCGCGATACGGCGCAAACACTGGACATTGATGAAGTGATTGCTGAACAGTCCCCGGCACAGAAACTGGACCATATAGAAAGACTTTGCGCCATAGCTCCCACAGCCATGGTTGGAGACGGGATCAATGACGCACCTGCCCTGGCAAAAGCAACCCTGGGCATTTCGATGAGTGAGGCATCACAGATTGCGCTGCAAACCGCAGATGTGGTGCTAATGAATAGCGGCTTGAAAAAACTTCCGCTCTCGCTTCAGTTGGGGAAACATACATTTATCACCATCCGGCAGAATCTTTTCTGGGCTTTCTTTTATAATATCATTGCCATTCCGGTAGCTGCGGTTGGATTGCTCACGCCGTCGATTGGCGCATTGGCTATGGCTTTGAGTGATGTTGTGTTGCTGATTAATTCCTCCCGGTTATTTGTGAAAAAGCTACTGTAATTTTAGTATTCATTCTACTGCATGAACCGTTCACCCCGCGCTATTTTAAAGGAGTATTGGAACTACGATTCGTTCCGGCCCATGCAGGAAGATATTGTGTTATCGGTATTAGCCGGAAAAGATGTGCTGGCCTTTATGCCCACCGGTGGTGGTAAGTCCATTTGCTTTCAGGTTCCTGGAATGATAAAACCAGGTCTCTGTCTGGTGGTGAGTCCGCTGATTGCTCTCATGAAGGACCAGGTTCAGCACCTCCGGGGTAAAGGGATCACCGCTTTTGCTATTTTCTCCGGAATGACCCGGAAGGAAGTGATCGCCACTTTCAAACTCGCCATTACCAGTAATTGCAAGTTCCTTTATGTTTCTCCCGAGCGGTTGGAGACGGATCTTTTTAAAGAATTCCTGCCGGCAATGGACGTTAGCCTGATTGCTGTAGATGAAGCGCATTGTATTTCCCAGTGGGGATATGATTTCCGGCCGCCTTATTTGCGCATTGCCGCACTTCGGGAAGAACTTCCCGCTATACCGGTGCTTGCGCTTACGGCTTCAGCAACCAAAGAGATAAGGGAAGACATTTGCGTCCGGTTAAAAATGAATCAGCCGGTTATTTTTACCCAAACTTTTCTGCGTCCCAACCTTTCTTTCAGTGCCTTGAAAACAGCGTCTATTTTCAACTCGATTACCGGCATCCTGCGCAAACAGGAGGGAAGCGCTATTATTTATTGCCGTAACCGCAGACGCACTAAAGAGATCAGCGATCTGCTGAACATGCACGGACTTCCCGCCGATTATTATCATGCCGGTCTCGCACAGGAACAACGAAGTGAAAAACAGGATCGCTGGATGAAAAATACAGTGCGCGTGATGGTATGCACGAATGCCTTTGGCATGGGCATCGATAAACCCGATGTTCGGCTGGTACTTCATGCAGACGTGCCCGATTGCCTGGAAAGTTACTACCAGGAAGCAGGACGTGCGGGCCGTGATGGAAAAAAAGCGTATGCTATTTTATTGTATAATGATCAGATGCTGGAAGACCTTGCCGTGCAATATAAATTGCAATATCCGCCGCTTGATTATATACGGGAAATTTATCAGGGAGTCGTAAATTATCTGCAGGTGCCGTTGGGGACGGTATATACCTATTATACATTTGACTTTGGGGATTTTCTGAAGAAGTTTTCATTTGAGGCAAAACGCACGAATGCTGCGTTGCAGGTGCTTGGTCAGGAGGATCTGCTTTCCCTGAATGAACAGGTTTTTAAGCCGGCTACAGCATATTTTATCTGTGAGAAGGAAGTGCTCTATGCCTTTGAAAAAGACAACCCTTCACTTGAACCCTTGATAAAAACTTTGTTGAGAACCTATTCCGGTATTTATGATCAACCGGTTTCAGTGCATGAAAAGCGATTAGCGTCTTTATTGAAATGGCCGCTGGAGCAGGTTTTGAGGGGTCTCTATCAGCTTCATCGCTATCAACTGATTGACTATGCTCCGCAGAAAGAAGAGCCACAGATTTATTTTAATCAGCCCCGCAGAAAAGCGGCGGATGTACAGATTGATCAAAAAGCGTATCAGTTCAGAAAGGAACAATTTATAAAACGGGCAAAGGCTATGCTGGGTTATATAGCAATCACCAGTTGCCGGAGCACGTTCATGGCTACTTATTTTGGAGAAGAATCACCTGTGGATTGTGGCATCTGCGACCAGTGTGTGAGGAACAAACAGCCACAACTGAACGCCGACCAGTTTGCAGCGATATATAAAACCGTGGTGGAAAGAACGCATCAGCAATCCATTCCTGCCGTTTCATTATTTGATCATTTTAGCGATATTCATGCTGATCAGTTGCGGAAAGTGATTGATTATATGCAGGCGGAGAATAGGTTGATGGTGGATGGGGAAGGATTTGTAAAGGTTGATGGTTGATGGTTGTTGGATCTCCGGTGCATCGGTACACTTTAGTTCCATCAACGCTTAAACAATGCCCGCCAATTCCAAACTCTTCTTCCTCAATTTCCGTATCTCCACATCTTCGATAACCGCTTCAGGGGTCAGGATAAGCGAAGTGTTGTTCTCCCGCCACCAGGTTTTATTTTGTAGTTCTTTAAAGGGAAGCACAGCAATCAGGTATTTCCGGTCGCTTTCCGCATGCCATTCTTCGATCCATTCAAATCGTTCTTTGGGAATATATTGCCAGTCATCAAAACTGATATAAGCCTTAATATAAAAATCATCTGCCAGCTCCAGCGGTATGTGGTGATATAATTTTTTGTATTCGTATTGGTACTGATATCTCAAGGCAGAGAGATCGCTGAGAACGGCTGAAGCTGTTGGGAAGCTACCCGCACCTTTTCCGTAAAAAAATTGTTTATCGGCAAATCCGCTTTCGATCACCACGCCGTTGTATTCATTTTTTACGAAACTGAGGTGATCATCAGCTTTCACAAATTGGGGCAGCACCAGCGCAGCCACTTTGCCATTCAGTAATTTTTTTGCCTGGGCAACCAGTTTGATGTCATAATGTTTTTCTGCAGCCACCGTGGCATCACCCGCTTGTATATTTTGTATGCCATTAAACACAATGGATGTAGGGTCGGCTACAATGCCATAGGCATGCAGCAGCAAGAGCGTCCATTTGTTCACTGCATCATACCCTTCAATATCCAGCGATGGATCACTTTCTGCAAAGCCTAACTGTTGGGCCAGCAGCAATGCTTGTTTGAAGTCGAGTTTCTCTTCAAACATCTTGGTCAATATGAAATTGGTAGATCCGTTTACAATGGCCCTGATGGAATGCAGCAAATCATTGTCATAATACTCTTCCAGGTTGCGGATCACCGGTATGGAAGCGCAGGCGGCAGCTTCATATAGAATGGAATGACCGGTTTGCTTTTGGAGTCTGAGTAATTCCGGTAAGTGTTCGGCAAGCATTTTTTTGCTGGCACTCACCACATCCTTGCCATTTTTTAATGCAGTGGAAACAATTTCGAACGCCGGACCGGATTCGTTGATCACTTCCACGATTACATTGATATCCGTATCATTCAGCAACTGATCTTTGTCTGTCGTGAAAAGATCTTCCGGTGCATTTCTTTTTTTACCCGGATGTTTGATGCATACTTTTTTAATGGATGCTTTGAGTGAAGGCGTTTGCTGTAATATGCGATAGAGTCCTTCGCCAACAACGCCAAATCCGAATAATCCAATGGTTAATTGCTTATGCGTCTCCATGATGTGTATGATTTCAACAGGTTTCTAAATTTTGAACAAAGTTGTTTCTTTTAACAACGATCTGATCCAATGTGTTGCAAAGATCCTGGATTAAATCTTCCGGATCTTCCAATCCCACAGACAACCGGATCAGGCTGTCATTTACCCCGACTGCTCTTCTTCTCTCAGCCGGAATGGTTTTATGGGTCATTTCGGCAGAATGGTTGATCAGGCTTTTAATACCACCCCGACTTTCCGCCAGTTTAAACAGCTGGGTGGAGGGGCTTTTTGAGTGAATTAATGCGCTGGCAAGAAAGTTGAAATACTCCTGGAGATCTTTTATGGATGCAGGTGTTGAGAACTGCAGACAATAAAAAAAGCTCTTCCGAACAGTCAGAAGAGCTTTTTCTATTTTGGTTGATTAATAAGCTGTGTATCTGACTTATCTGTCCCGTCTGTTGACGAGATGGAGTTGGCACCTTGCCCGGATTGCATGTATGCGGACCAGAGCAGGTTGTCAAGGCTTCAAAGGGCCATTTCCCTCTGCCTTTCTTGATAAGAGTTGTGATAAGAACTGGGTCAAAGATAAAAACGGAGATCGAATTTCAAAAAATTATTTTTATTAAAGGGGCTATTAAAGGGGCTTTTTAAGAATACGGCACGTTTTGGAATTTTTTGGCAACCTTCCTACCCACGATTTGTTAGTACCTTTAGCGACTCCATTTTTATTTATGATTGAACCGAATAATCCGTCTGCCGTGGCAGGTGAAGAAGTGATTGAAGTGTTTGGTGCCCGGGTGCATAACCTCAAGAACATCGATATTTCCATTCCCAAAAATCAGCTGGTGGTGATCACCGGTATCAGTGGAAGCGGTAAGTCGTCATTGGCCTTTGATACCATTTATGCCGAAGGTCAGCGCCGCTACATGGAAAGCTTTGGCGCCTATGCACGTCAGTTCATCGGAGATATGGAGCGACCTGATGTAGACAAAATCACCGG
>JAYVXJ010000026.1:0-2789 GCA_043785285.1 Chitinophagaceae bacterium | reverse complement strand
ACCCTGCTTCATTTTAAACCTATAACATAAAGTGGAACCATCCATGATCAAAGGAGAAGGAAAGTCAACTGTAAACAGAAGGATAAAAATCCTTGAATTAATAAAAACCCATGGCCAGGTTAATGTAAAAGAACTCGTGGAATCGCTTGGAGTAACTGGTGTAACCATCCGTAACGATCTGGCGAACCTGGAAAAAAAGCGGGTATTGATTCGCGCGCGGGGTGGTGCGATCCGGATTGATCAGCGCAGCATGGATGAGGATTTTCCGCTGTCAGATAAGAAAAAGAAAAATTTACAGGAAAAAAGAGAAATAGGGAAAAAAGCTGCTGAACTTATAGAAGATGGTCAAACGATCATCATTGATTCGGGATCAACTACGTTTGAACTGGCAAAGAACCTCAAACAATTCAGCGATTTAACCGTAATCACCAATGCGCTTAATGTAGCGGTGTTGCTTGCAGAATTTAAAAATATCAATACCATCGTTCCCGGTGGCATATTAAAAAGGAATTCGCTTTCCCTGGTAGGTATTCTGGCGGAACGCGGATTTAAGGATTATTTCTGCGACAAACTTTTTCTGGGTGTTGATGGATTTGACCTCGACTTTGGAATTTCCACACCCAATCCGGAAGAAGCTCATCTGAATCAGGTAATGATTGAAATTTCAAAAGAAGTCATTGTTGTTACAGATTCTAGCAAATTCCAGCGGAGAGGATTCGCCTTCATTGCTCCGGTCAGTAAAATTCATACGGTTATCACCGATAAAGGAATTCTTCCTGAAAATAAAAGTAAACTGGAAGGACTCGGTATACGCGTTCTGGTGGTTTAGTCCGTAATTACTTTTGATTTGTTACTACTCTCTCAAGCAATAAGTTATTCTTTCCTACATTATTGATCTCCTGTTACAAGAACATTTTATGCCTCTTTAACAAGGGAAAGCAAATTTAATAATTTGTTTTTCCTTTTACATATGTATAACTTTCAGATCCCCTACGGTTACCTGGTAAATTTATTAAAATGAAACCATCTTTAAATCGTCGTGTTTTTATCCGGAATTCAGGAGTAACAGCATTGGGAATGGCTATTTTTCCGGGGTTGCCAGATTTAACAATGTCAGTGCAAATGACAGGCAGGAGAATTGGGATTATTGGTCTGGATACCTCCCATAGTCCGGATTTTGTAAAATTTTTTAATGACCCGGCAGCACTGCCGGAATTGGGAGGCTACAAAGTAACGGTCGCCTATCCCTGGGGCACAAAAGACATTCCATCAGCCAGCAGCCGGATACCGGAATACACGGAAGAGGTTAGGAAGTCAGGGGTAGAGATCGTGGATTCCATTCAGTCTCTATTGAAAAAAGTGGATGTAGTCATGCTGGAAACCAATGATGGCCGTCTTCATCTGGAACAGGCGCTGGAAGTATTCCGGTCCGGGAAGAAAGTGTTTATTGATAAACCGGTGGCCGCTTCCCTTCCCGATGCAATTTCAATTTTTGATGCAGCTGAAAAATATAAAGTTCCCCTCTTCTCCTGTTCATCCCTTCGGTTTTTGTCCAGCCTGAAACCCATTCTGGCGGGTGAAATTGGACGCGTAGTGGGCGCGGATGTGTATAGTCCGGCGAACCTGGAGAAAACGCATGCTGACCTTTTCTGGTACGGCATCCACGGGGTGGAAACCTTATACACCGTGATGGGAAGGGGTTGCGACCAGGTAGTGCGGGTTCATACAGATGACACAGATATTGTGGTGGGAACCTGGAAAGACGGGAGGGTCGGCGTTTTCCGGGGAACCCGGTCCGGCCAGCATTTATACGGAGGCACCGTATACGGAGAAAAAACAAACCAGGTGATTGGCCCGGTAGAAGGTTATCTTTCTTTACTTGTTGAGGCAGTAAAATTTTTCGATACAGGCAAGCCGCCGGTCAGCAAGGAAGAGACGCTCGAGATCTGTTGTTTCATGGAAGCAGCGGATGAAAGCAAAAGAAGAAATGGATTGCCGGTTTCCATGAAAGAAGTTTGGGAACATGCCATGAAAGTAAAACGGGTCGTATAATCTATCCTAAAAGGTTACCATGAAAAAATCACGCAGACATTTTTTAAAAAAAGCGCTTGCCGGCAGCGCCGCTTTTTCCGTCGGGGCAGTACTTCCGGGATTCAGCGCTGAAAGTTACCGTCGGATTCCGGGAGCCAACGAACGGATTCAATTGGGCATTATGGGGGTGAACAGCCGCGGTCTTGCGCTGGCTTCTAACTGTGCCGTACAACCGAATTGCGAAATCGTTTATATATGTGATGTGGACCGTCGCGCCAGGGATACCTGTGTTGATAAGGTAGCCCGGCTACAGGGAAGGAAACCCATAGGTATGGAGGATTTCAGAAAAGTGCTGGAAGAAAAATCAGTTGATGCCATGTTCATTGCCACGCCGGATCACTGGCATGCCCCGGCTGCCATATTAGCCTGCCAGGCAGGGAAACATGTTTATCTTGAAAAACCATGCAGCCATAATCCGCATGAAGGAGAACTCCTGGTTGCTGCTGCTGCCAAATACAAACGCCAGGTACAGATGGGGGACCAGCGGCGGTCCTGGCCAAACGTAATCGAAGCCATCTCTCAGATAAAAAACGGTGCCATCGGCCGCGCTTATTTTGCCAAGGGCTGGTATACCAATAACCGCCCATCCATTGGGACCGGGAAAGAAGCCGCAGTGCCTGGATGGCTTAATTACGACTTATGGCAGGGGCCGGCTCCCCGAAAACCATACCGGGATAACCTCATTCATTACAACTGGC
>JAYVXJ010000025.1:0-2797 GCA_043785285.1 Chitinophagaceae bacterium | reverse complement strand
AGAATAATAAATATTATCTATTCTTATTGGGGCTGTTGATTATAATCAGCGTAAATATCAAATTCACGGCGTTCGTCTATGCCGCCATATTCTGTGCAGGTTTTCTCCTTTTACTGGTCGCGCGGAAAAATTGGGTGTTATGCAAAAAAACTTTTTATGCATGTTCCATTTCTGCGATCCTGGGTGTTTTCTTTATTGGCTTTCACCCGTATATCACGAATTTTATTTCCACTAATCAGGTGTTTTATGGTCTTATCGAAACCCGGAATGAAATCTACGATATTACGCCTTCCTTATTCAGAGATAAGAACAGGTTCGAAAAATTATTCATTTCCCTGGCTACCCATTCAGACGATCAGGCGGTAGAAAAAGAATCTGTAAAAGAAATGCTTAAAATTCCTTTCACGATTAATAAACAGGAACTGCTTAATGCCAATAATCCGGAGTTGAAGCTGGCAGGATTTGGTCCTTTTTTCAGCGGTGCGCTGCTGATATCCAGTGTGCTGCTGCTGCTGGGGGCATTCCGTTATTCCCGACAGATTATTTTTAAAAATGTCCTGGCTGCCATTGGGATTATTTTAATTTCCGTGTTTATCATTCCCGATTCCTGGTGGGCGCGGTTCGTTCCGCAACTCTGGTTATTCCCGGTGATCGTTTTATTTATGTCTGAATTCCTTCCCGTTCGCGGCAGCAGCTATTTAAAACCGGCACTGTATGCAGCCATAGGAATGAATGTGGTTTGGGCTATACTCGGAATTTTTTATACTATCGTCATCACCTCCCATATTCATTATCAACTGGCGCAGTTGAAAACTTTATCCCAACCCATATCCGTGGAGTATTGCGCTTATCGTCCGTTTAGCAGCAATAGTTTTCGGTTCACTGAAAATAATATCCACTTTATTGAAAAAAAGGTTGATGGAAAATACACTTACCAGGTGATTCATTC
The DNA here is from genome assembly GCA_043785285.1 of Chitinophagaceae bacterium. Classification (GTDB taxonomy): domain Bacteria; phylum Bacteroidota; class Bacteroidia; order Chitinophagales; family Chitinophagaceae; genus Puia. Next base: position 1,848 of record JAYVXJ010000025.1, on the reverse strand, counting down.
TAATACTAAATTTGAGACGGCAGAAGAACTCCCCGATCTTCCGAAACCTTTTCTCATGAAACTGAACGCCAGATTCAAAGTAGGGGATTCGGACTAAAATCAAATGATATGATTATCCGAAGTTTGCCGGCAGGAAAAAGAAACCGATAAAATGAAGAAAGAAATAGCATCTCCTCTTGTACGTTCTAAAGAGGTAGCCCAAACCACCGTGTATTCTATTTTACTCATGATCAGTTTTTCGCATTTGCTCAATGATACCATACAATCCCTGATTCCTTCCATTTACCCGATGGTAAAGAATTCCTTTCATCTGAATTTTTCGCAGGTAGGTTTGATCACGCTAACCTTTCAGATGGCAGCCTCTCTGCTACAGCCGATGGTGGGTACATATACCGACCGGAAGCCCAAGCCTTTTTCACTGGTTACCGGGATGGGGTTTACCCTGGTCGGACTTCTGCTATTATCGCGTGCCGGCAGCTTCCCTGTTTTATTGATTTCTGTTGGATTAATTGGCGTTGGCTCTTCTATATTTCACCCGGAAGCATCCAAAGTAGCTTATATGGCATCGGGTGGAAAGCGGGGATTAGCACAATCTATTTTCCAGGTGGGTGGAAATGCAGGAAGTTCTCTGGGACCATTGCTTGCTGCGATGATCATTGTGCCCTTTGGCCAGACCAGTATCGGCTGGTTTTCCGTACTAGCCTTACTGGCCATGGTTGTGCTGCTAACAGTAGGCCGATGGTACAAAGCGAACACACAGCGGATAAGGTGGAAAATAAAAAATAGTACCGGAGAAGAACATCATTTTCCCCGTAAAAAAATTATTCTTTCCATGACCATCTTATTGGTACTGATCTTTTCAAAATATTTTTATCTGGCTTCCATGACCAGTTACTTCACTTTTTATCTGATCAATAAATTCCACTTATCCGTACAGCAATCACAAATCTATCTTTTCATTTTTTTACTTTCGGTAGCAGCAGGCACTATACTGGGCGGACCGTTGGGCGACCGGTTCGGAAGAAAATATGTGATCTGGTTTTCTATTCTCGGAGTGGCCCCTTTCACGCTTCTCTTACCCCATGCCAATCTTTTCTGGACGGGCTTCCTCACCGTTATCATTGGCGTGATCCTCTCCTCTGCTTTCCCTGCGATACTGGTATATGCACAGGAATTATTACCGGGTAAAATCGGAATGATCTCAGGTTTATTTTTTGGATTCGCTTTTGGGATGGGAGGGCTCGGTTCAGCAGTCCTGGGAGCCCTGGCGGATAGAACCAGTATTATATTCGTTTATCAGGTATGTGCCTTTTTACCCCTGATCGGATTAATAACGGGATTTCTGCCGGATATTGGCGGAAGAAAAAACAGAAGCCGCATTCAGGCCGGTTAATTTGACGTATTTGAAACCGAACCGTCTACCGCAATAATGGCGGGATCAAAGCTTCTTGAACCAGCTGTATTGCCTAGCCAAACGCGCCAATTAACTGTATAAACATAGCCACCGGAAATAACCGGAGTGAAGAAAAAGCTGTTCCTCAATTTGCGGATCCATTTGATTAAAAAAGAGAATTATTATCCGCCTTACTTAACAGGAGGCTGTCTATAATTAACGTCTGGGATAAATGCCCCTTATTTTTTAACGGTAAAATAAATAACCCGGCTTCCCGGCTGACCTGTTGCGGTAATCCCTTGCACAACAACTGCATATTTTCCTGCAAGATCTGATGTATAAAAGCTAATTTCTTCTTTACCGGTAACACCGGTTTTGATTCGTGGTGCCCAGTACAAAAGTGATCTGAAATCGGGCATTCTGCTGCTGATCTGCTGTTCCGTTTCATATACCGG
>JAYVXJ010000024.1:0-2797 GCA_043785285.1 Chitinophagaceae bacterium | reverse complement strand
GAGATAAGGATGTATGACTTTTTCAGCGGTTGCTGCTGTGAAGAAAGTCCAGAGAACAGGTTCTTCGGCAAAGAAAGGAACCTCATCCTTTTGTGTGTTATTTATCGGCTGTTGCTGATCATTGTCTTTCGCCAACTGTTTTTTCAAATAACATTTTCCTCTGCAACAGGATTTTGGAGTTTCCCGCTTAACGCAAAGGTTGGCGGCAATGTAGTTTTTGTTGATCTCAAAATCCAGGAACACCAACCATCTGCTGAACGTTTGGAGTCCGATGGTCAGTAGGAGCAATATAGCGACGGGATATTTCAGCACAGAATGCAAAATTACGGCTATCTGCAAATAAATGAACATCTATTCTCTTTGATTTATAGTTCATCGAAACCGCTGAGTACGAAGGAGTGCGGAGCAATTCCGGTTTCCGGATCCGGGGAAGCTGTTTAAAGCCTTCGTTAAATCCGGTTCAAATATTGTAAGAGATAATTTTGGATATGAATATTTATTTACCTTCGGATTTCTTATACTTCGCTTATTTACTATTGATTTAAGAGCTAACGGGGAAATTCCGATCCTGTAGTGAGAAAGATTTACGTTTAAGTCTGGAAACTTTTTTCAATTATTGAAGAGTAAACTGGACGTACAGTCTCGTTTAAAAAATCAAATAGTACAATGAAACAATTTTTTGTGTTCTTATGCCTGGTAGCCGGTTTTTCAGCATGTAATTTAAAGAAAGATTTCGAACAGGTTTTTAAAGACCCCAATCTTTACTGTAATGCGGTTCATGAATTGAATACCGTAGTGATGGGAAATAATTTCGGTCCGATAGTAGCGTCTCGAAATTATTTGTATGCTTCTGTTGCCGGCTATGAAGTGATTGCCGGTGGTAATCCGAAAGAATACAGTTCCCTCGCGGGACAATTACATGGTTTGAAACCGGTTCCAAAACCTGAATCAGGGAAGAAAATAAATTATGAATTTGCGGCTTTGCTTGCCTTTTGCAAATTAGGTGAATCGGTTACATTTCCCGAAGGCAGCATGAAGTATTATGTTGATAGTCTGAAGAACATGGCAAAAGATCATGGTATGCCGGAAGAAGAAATGAATAATTCGATTGCCTATGCGGATACCGTAGCATCAGCCATCATGGAATGGAGCAAGCATGATAATTATGCACAAACCCGTGGGGCACCTGAATATTCTGTAAATGATTCTCCCGGCCGCTGGGTGCCTACGCCACCTGCTTATGCCGCTGCTATGGAGCCGCACTGGAGTTCCATCCGCAGCATGGTGATTGACAGTGTGAGTCAATTCATGCCGCCCCCTCCCTATAAATTTGATATGACGAATAAAAAGAGTCCTTACTATCTGGAGGTTAAAAAAATTCAGGAGGTGGTAGACAGCCTCACCCCCGAACAGGTGCATATTGCTGATTTTTGGGACGACAATCCGTTTAAATTAAATGTATCCGGTCACCTGATGTTCGGCACTAAAAAGTTTTCTCCCGGAGGGCATTGGATGAGTGTTGCCGGTATTGCAGCTATGAAATCCGGCGCCGACTTTAACACAACAGTCACTGGATTTGCAAAAACCGCGATTGCCTTATTTGATGCATTTATTCAATGCTGGAATTTCAAGTATGTCTATAATACATTGAGGCCCGAAACGGCGATAAATAAATATATCGACCCGAATTGGAGACCCCATTTACAAACACCACCATTCCCGGAATATACCTGCGGTCATTGTACCATTTCGGCTGCATCCGCAGAAGTATTGTCCAGCATGTATGGCGATCCATTTTCCTATACGGATTCTACTGAAATCGAGTTTGGAATTCCGAACAGATCGTTTACCTCATTTCGGGATGCTGCTGCAGAAACCAAAATATCACGCTTCTACGGGGGCATTCATTATAAGTATTGTACTGAGATCAGCCATGAGATGGGGAAAGATATTGGTGAACTGGTTGTGAAACGCCTTAAAATGAAAAAGGACTAACATGCGGGTAATTGAATATTGGATCTCTGTGAAAAGGGCAAATCTGTTTACATTAATACCAAGGCTGCTAACCATGATACTGTTGGCGGCAGTGGTTTCCTGCAATCAGTCGAATAATCTGGTTAAACCGCCCATTTCCGAACAACCGCCTGATGCGGGTAAGGATACCATAAAGCTGGGAGATACACTGGTGCTTCATCCGAAGATAGATAATAACGAGAATGGGTATTATAACTGGACGCTTAACGGAATATCTGTTTCAGCGGATTCCGTTTATTCCTTTGTACCTGCCGCAATGGGAGACTATCAAATCAATCTGAAAGCATCTAATGCAGGCGGACAAACCATGCTGAGTTATCAGATTCATGTATGGGGAAGGTATGAAAACGGATATTTTATGCTGAACCAGGGGATTCCCGGTCAGGGTGCCGGGACACTGGGATTTTACCGGTACAATACCCAAACGGTGGAGGATAGTGTGTTCAACAAAGAGAACCCAGGTAAGGATCTGGGTCCGCTTTCTTCCAGTCTGGCTTTTGGAACGATCTACAATAATCAAATCTACCTGCTGTCGAAAATGGGTGGCCCGCTCGTAGTGGCAGATCCGGTTTCACTGAAAGAAACAGGCAGGATCCCGGCTGGATCGGGGAACGACTTCAGGTCATTTATAGGAATAGATAATAGTCATGGTTTAATAAGCACCACAGATGGAATACTTCCGCTTAATCTCCAGTCTTTAACGCTGGGTTCCAAAATTTCGGGCATTGATGGGGAAACCGGTGACCTGCTTAAAGCGGGTAAT
>JAYVXJ010000023.1:0-2802 GCA_043785285.1 Chitinophagaceae bacterium | reverse complement strand
AAACCTGGTCATTAAAAATCCTGTACCCGATACCCAAAGGTTTTAAAAAATCATCGATAAACTGCCCCAGTCTTGTTTTGTTTGTATTGCAGGAAATTTTTCTTCCTGCTTCAATAACATTCGGGCTGTAAATAAAATTAACCCCTGTTTGTTTTTCTACTTTAGTAATGACCCTGCGGATGGCCAGGTTATCGACAGATAGGGTAACTGTTTTATCCAGAATACCCTGCGCATGAGTATTTTTGGCATACAAAGAGCAGGCTAACACCGTTGCAAGCGCTATTTGAACCATTGTTATTCTCATTGCAAGCAGTAGTTTAGCAACAAGTTGCTTTTTTTTCATAACTTGAATAAGTTTTGTTCGTTATATAATTTGACCCGGACAGAATGGAACCTTTAAAAAAGGTTTTAAGCTGGTAATGCTCCAACATTACCGGCTTTTTTTATGACTTCAGCTTTCAGGTTTTGTACACGTTTATTTTCATACGACAGTAGTAGTTTTAGTTAAAAAAAATTAATTACATCCGTTGCCTTTTATTAAAATTTTGGTGCCATTTATTTCGTAAGAAGCATTTACTGACTGACAAATAATATCCAACTTGGTGTGCAGGTCATATTTACTAATATCACCATTAAATAAACAGGTATATAATTTATCATTTTCAACGATCATTTCTATTCCGTATGTTTTTTCCAATAATTTAAGAACTTCAGATAAAGGAGTTTCCTGGAATAGAAAATGCCCGGGCTCCCTGTCTGGCTTAGCATTTTCAGAGGAAATGGGTACCGGATTACTAACAAGTGTAGTTGTAAACTGCCTTTCATCCTCCTTGTAAATAACTTTTTGGTTGGGAGTCAGAATGACGCCGTTCGTTTTATTATCATAATCATGAACCGGAAGACTCTTGTTTTCATATACCTGAACCTTTCCCGTAACCACGGAGACTTCAACCAGTTTTTTTACTTTATCAATTTTTACATGAAAGCTGGTACCCAGTACATGGGTTACCAGGTTATTATAGTACACGAAAAACGGCCTGTTGGGGTTTTTACTTACTTCAAAAAAAGCTTCTCCCTCAAGGTAAGCTTCTCTTTTATCGGGGAAAAAATGAGCAGGGAAATGAAGTTTTGAATCAGGCTGTAAAGTAACAAAACTGCCGTCTTCCATTTTTAACTTCAAAGGCTGGTTTGAAGTGTTTGCCTTTTCGGCCATGTTTTTTTCAAAATGTCCGATAGCCGCTGGCTTTTTATCGTTTTTAACTGATGGTATCAAGTAGTACCCTGTGAAAAGAATGATTCCAATAACAGAAGCGGCTATAGACCACCTGATCCTATTCCCTTTCCTGCGAATACCCGGCAGGATAAAGGAAGTCTGCTTTTCAGCGTTCAGTATTTTATGCATGATCTTTTGTGCCCTGTAGGCGGGGATGTCTGTTCCGCTTATATTTTCTTTATGAAACTGGGAAAGTAAGTGCTGATCTAATAAATGATCAAATTCGCCCGAGGAGATAAGCCGGAATAACTCATTGTGTTCCAAGGGAGTTATCGCATTAGCAATATACTTGTCTAAAAGAGATAAGACCAGTTCCTGGCTTTCCATGCAATCGTTTTTGATTTATAAGATAACCCCCTGGCAGAGATCCACCACTTAGTAAGACAATCGGAAGGAAAGTGCGGAGTACAGGAACTGAAAATATTTCTTATCAAATATTCATACCGGCTATAAAAAGAATGAGGAAATCCAAATCATGTTTTTGAAGAAATACCCTGATAGAGGCAAGGGCTCTTGACATGTGGGTTTTAACTGTGAAGGGTGACAAAGACAACTGCATGGCTATGGCTTCATACGAAAGGCCCCTTTCCTTAGATAAAAAATATACTTTTTGCTGTTGAGCCGGGAGTTTTTCAATTGCCATCTGCAATAGTTCCCTGTATTGGGCATTCCTTATTTTATGATCGGTTGTATTTTCAAACTGAATATTATCCCGGGTCCATTTTTCTCCCGCAGTCCACTCATGGGCAAGTTTTTTAAGAGAATTAATGGTAAGGTTTTTAGTTACGGTGTATATCCAGGACTCCAGGGATGACAATGCAGCCAGGTTTTTCCTTTGAAACCATAGCTTTAAAAAAACATCCTGAACAATATCTTCGGCAAGTGCAGGGGATTTTACATATAACATGGCAATACGATAAATCCGGTTCCGGTAACGCTCAAAAAGCAATTGAAAAGCATACTGATTATTTTCGTCAAGTAAGGCCAATAAAGTTGCTTCCTCATATTTATTTTCAGTTGGCATATCTGGCAATCGGCAATTTCAAGCTACAGGATGGCTACTAAATGATGTAGACAATATAAAACTAACTTTCGCTGCACATTATTCTTATATCCGGTTCAGCCCCGGCTATTGTCAATCACAAAAACCATGAGTTTCAACAAGAATCTCAAATGTAGTTGAAATTTCATAAATGGTTACCCCGAAAATCTTCGGGCAACAATACGGGCCACGAATGATCCTTTTATTATACATCGCGCCATAAATACTGCAGTATAATTTTACTTGTTCTTTAATTTAACCCTTTATTAATAAGCATCCTGATCCAATTAAATATAGAATTATGCTACATATTCAACTACGCTGTAAATAGCGACTAAAAGGGAATGTATAATAAACCTTTTATAAGGGCAATCATCTTGTCAGCCTCAGGCTGTTGGAAATTGGTCATATTTGTATTAGGTTTAAACTTAAACGGACAAAATGGAAAATCAAATTGAAATACAAGAGGCTCAAAACGCAGAGGACT
>JAYVXJ010000022.1:0-2803 GCA_043785285.1 Chitinophagaceae bacterium | reverse complement strand
TAAAGTGTTTTTTATTATGTAAGATGTCAAAGTAAAATTATCTGAAATTGATACAATTTGATCTTTATATGAATAAAGTCCATTGTTCTAAAATGCATTAATCGCTCCAAATTGAATGAGGGTAGGGATATGGGTAGATACGGGCAAGTTATTTAAAATATACAGTTGATGGGGTTCTGGATGAATGTTCGATTCCTGTCTGCCATCAACCGGTAAAGGAAACAGATTGAAGCTGTTGGATACGTTAAAAGTATAAAGTCAATGCTAAAGAACTGAAATATTGGTTGCTTGTCGTGCAGTTAGCCGCCAACCTGTTTCATCTTTCATCCAAATATCTGTATATCTCCTTGTAACAGTTTTGCCTGCATTTTGCATTTCGCCCTGTGGTTTAACAATATCATGCCCCATTACAATTGCTATATTTCGAATGAAACCGATTTTTTCAATTATTTTTTCAACAGAGGAAAGATCGATTTTTCCACTTCTAATAAGTGTTTTAATATCCTGTAGCGTCGCCACCCTATTTGAAGGTGAATTTACTAAAAGATCCGGAGAGAATAGTTTAAACAGCGTTATGGTGTCTTTTTTCACGAACGCTTCTCCTTCCATATTTTCAAGTTTCCGTATTTCTGCTTCCTTGCCTTGTTGGGCTAAACAAACATTGTGTGTCAGTCCAAGAAGAATTGACATCATGAATGGAGTAAAAAACTTTTTCATAAGAATAATTAAATGTTTAAAAATATTATTTATAATGCAACAAATGTTAATAACCTTTCTAACTCACCATACTTCACTATATCTATAGTCTGTATAAAATTTGAGGCTTCACTAAAAGGTAATGAAATTTATCAAATCATTTTACAAAAAGTTTGAATTCAGGCTACTTGGGTTTTCTTCTCTCGGCGAAGAATTGCGAAGGCGGCCTCTGTTTTTAAGAAGGCTTTACTCATGCGACTTTGTTTACACCAGATATTGACTTTGTTACTGAAAGCGAACTTAGTTTAAGTGGAAAGACGTAGAAACTCTAAAGGCTCTTTATTTGCGGCGAATTTATTCGCAGCTACCACTGCATATCCTGATGAGGGGTGTATGCAATTAAATTAACATAGCCACTCTTATAAATAACTTTTCGAAATAATAATAATGAAACAACCTGCCTTATACCGCTGATTTTATCAATTTTGGTCTGCTCATAAGGGGTAGACCCAATGAATAGTGCAGCCAATAGCGCAATATTCAAGTCCGGGCTCCGGTTACCTGGAACCAGGGATCGCTTGAAATCATTCTTCACAATTACGCCCCGGCACTTTTCCTTTTTTCCACTCCAGGTTGAGGTGCTGGAATTCCTGTTGTTCGGCAAGCGTAAGGCTGTCGTGTGTCAGGTGATCCAGCGGAGGCTGGCCTGCATTGACCCAGGCGGTATACCAGAAAGAGGCTACGGCAAAGATGGACTGCCGCATGCGTCGTTCGATCATATCGTTTAATTTTTCATTATACAGCGTGGCAAAGGCAGTTGAATATTGCCTGATAAGGATGTTATTCCGTTCTTCAAAAGCGAATTTCTGATCGGGCTTTATCTGAAGACTGGCCTCGCGTTCGCAACGAAGCACGGTATCTGCTGCGGCTGCACTTTCTAATAAGCGCGACCAGATAAAAGCGCCGGGATCGGGGATATAAACCGCTTTACCGATAAAGAAATCCCAATGTTGCTCTGCAAATAATTCCGGTATGCGCGATTCCCAAAACGCATGAATGCCCTGCTGGTTTGTGAGCTGACCATTGTGGTTGCTGCAGGCATGCAGCGGAACATGAGCATCGGCAATATAATGGCCGATCTCAGCAGAATATTTCAGGATGAGCCGGCTGTCTTTTTCCCTGAAAGCCTTGGTAAGCCGGCCCAACATGGTTTGTACCCACCAGGGAACAATGCCGTAAGCATGGAGGGTATCTGTAGTAAATTTTTCAACGGCAGCCGTATAGTTATGTGGAAGATTGCGGAACGGGTAAACACCATAGTGATCAATGTCCATGAAATGATGTGCCCCTTCCGCGGCCACAGCATATCTTCTTTTATCCGGATCAACAGCGTGCTCTGTGAGATAGCCGATATTCGGTTTATAAAGGATCATCATTTCCGGCGGCAACAGAAAAACGGCGTGATAGTTAATCTGTTCGTGCATATAAAACCCCCAGCAAAAAACGCGGCTGGAGATCATCAGGCAGCAAGCGCACAACATTCCCTTCTTCATAAAAAAATTTGAATGCAGCTAACCAGGCCTTAATCTAAAAATTTTTACTCCTTTATTCAGAACGCAGAACGAAAGCAGATCATTCTTCAAACGGGGATGACTCCGATATACGGAACAGGGAACGTAAACAGATCATTCATCAATCTGGGTAACCCCTCCCGAGATCGCGAATTTCATGGCATCTGTTGAGCTGATATCGGTGATGATTCGTACCCTTTCTTTTTTTACAAAATAGAGATGACCGGCAAAAGCATAAGATTGCGGAACATAAACGGAGATATATTCCTGCAAGCCGAATTCCGTGAGTTCTTCATGGGTGATGAAACCGATGCGCCAGATATCTGTAGATTCAATGGAGACCAGCACGGCCCGGTCGAACTTGCGTTTATTGCCGGCAAAGGCTTCAAAAAAATCTTTAATGGTAGTATAGATAATTTTAATACCGGGCGTTTTCTCCAGGATATTATCGAAGAGCTCCACCATTTTGCTCACGATAAAGGAAGAAGAAACGTAGCCCACGATCAGTACAATTCCGGTCACCACAATAAATCCCA
>JAYVXJ010000021.1:0-2809 GCA_043785285.1 Chitinophagaceae bacterium | reverse complement strand
TGTTTGATGTTCAGTATAAAGCGCCAGGCAACCCGGCATTAGCCAAAGAAACAGCATCACTCATTCATTCAGCTCATGTTGAATTAGATCATGACCGGGGTCTGGACCATGGGGCATGGACCGTAATAAGACATATGTATCCGGAAGCAAAAATACCGGTATTGCAATTAAGTATTGACTATACAAAGGGTCCGCAATATCATTTTGACCTGGCTAAAGAATTGCACTTATTAAGAAAGAAAGGCGTGTTGATTATGGGCAGTGGCAATATGGTTCATAACCTTGGCATGGTGGCCTGGGATAAAATGAGCGAACCGGGATTTGGATATGATTGGGCATTGAAGATGAATGATACTTTTAAACATCTTATTTCCAATGGAGATTTCCAACCACTGATACATTATGAAAGTATGGGTAGGGAAGGCAGGCTCGCTATTCCTACACCTGAACATTATCTGCCGTTATTGTATTCTTTGGGACTGAAAGGAAGTAAGGATGAGATTTCTTTTTTTAATGACAAGGCAGTTGCTGGTTCACTTACGATGACTTCGGTGAAGATTGGGTAAAAGCAATGTAAAAGTAAAAATAGTATGATGATAGTAAATATCTGGTCGGACGTGAGATGTCCGTATTGTTATATCGGAAAACGCAAGTTTGAAGCCGCATTGGAAAAGTTTCCGCATAAAGATCAGGTGGAAGTAAGCTGGCATAGTTTTCAGCTGGATCCAACCCTGAAAACCCAGACGGATCTGAACCTGTATGACTATTTTGTTGATCGCAAAGGATTCTCGCGTGAACAGGCCGTAAAAATGCACAGCCAGGTAACGAAGACTGCAAAGGAAGTGGGATTGAATTTTAATTTTAACCATGCGGTTGTTGCCAATTCCTTTAATGCCCATCGACTTATTCAATTGGCAAAAACAAAAGGATTAGGAGACGCAGCAGAAGAGCAATTATTCAAAGCCTACTTTACGGATGGTAAAAACATTGACGATTATGAAACATTGCTGAAAATAGGCGGCTCAATCGGACTCGAAGAAGATGAATTAAGAAAAATGCTTTCTTCTAAAAAATTTGAGAACGAAGTAAAAAAGGATGAGTTGAAGGTGCAAGCCATTGGCGTAAACGGAGTTCCTTTTTTTGTTTTTAATAACCAATATGCCGTTTCCGGAGCTCAGTCTCCTGAAACATTCCTGCAAACTCTGGAGAAGTCCTGGGAAGAATTCGAAAAAACTAAAAATCCATTAATTACCGTGGAAGGTGAAACCTGTTCTGTAGATGGGAACTGTTCCTAAGATAGAAATAAGTTATGTACAATCTGAAAGTTACTACTTCAACCGTTCGCCCTGGAAGAAAAGGACCCATAATTGCGAACTGGATTACAGAACTGGCGAAACAGCAGGGAAACTTTAATGTGGGGTTATTAGATCTTGGTGAGATCAATCTCCCTATGATGGATGAACCAAACAACCCTTCATTAAAAAAGTACCAGCATGAACACTGCAAGTGGTGGAGCGCCAAAATAGAGGAAGCGGATGCGTTCATTTTTGTAACCGCAGAATACGATTATAATTATCCCGCCCCCTTAAGGAATGCCTTGGAATACCTGAATCAGGAATGGGGATACAAAGCAGCAGGCATCGTAAGCTATGGAGGCGTTTCCGCAGGAACCAGAGCAACAAACTCCTTAAAGGCCGACCTTTCCACTTTTAGAATAGTGCCTTTAACAGAAGCAGTAAATTTTCCCTTCTTTCTATTTACTTTAAGTCCGGGGCTGTTTACTCCACTTCAGTAAATGCGAAAGAAAATATTCTTTTCTATGTGGTGAAAGGAAAAGTAAAGGTGAATGGAAAAGAGGCAAAGATGCATCAGCTGGTGGAGTTTAATACTGATGAAGAACAAATTAAAACGGAGGCTTCGGAGGAGAGTATTATTCTTTTTGGCCATGCACTTCCTTTTAATGAACCTATTGTTGCTCAAGGTCCTTTTGTAATGAATACAGAAGAAGAAATCAAGCAGGCTTACCGGGATTACCGCAGCGGTAGCTTTGGTGATTGGAAAGATTAAATATGGAATTGAATACAACCACGGATATCTCATTCAATCAATAAAAAAAGAAAGGATTTATTATGGAACTTGGCTTATATACTTTCGCTGATATGCAACCGGAAACGGTTTCAGGAAGGGCATTGAATGCGCAGAAGCGCATTAATGAATTAATGGAAGAAATAGAACTGGCCGATCAGTTAGGTCTGGATGTTTTTGGTGTAGGTGAACATCATCGTCCTGATTATGCCGTGTCCTCGCCTTCGGTGATCCTGGGTGCAGCGGCAGCAATCACTAAGAATATCAAGCTCACCAGCGCAGTTACTGTGCTGAGTTCAGATGATCCGGTAAGGGTATTTCAGGATTTTGCCACGGTGGATCTTTTGTCCGGCGGCCGTGCAGAAATAATGGCGGGCAGGGGTTCATTCATTGAATCCTTTCCTTTATTTGGTTACGATCTGGAAGACTATGATGAGCTGTTTACAGAAAAGCTGGCCTTGCTACTTGAGCTCAATAAAAAAGAAAAGCTTTCCTGGAAAGGCAAACACCGTAAATCCATTGAAAACCGCGGTGTTTATCCAAGGCCATACCAGCAGTCCCTTCCCATCTGGATTGCGGCCGGAGGTACTCCTGCATCAGCGGTAAGAGCGGCCACACTAGGTCTTCCACTGGCATTGGCCATTATCGGAGGCACACCAGAACAGTTTGTTCCATTTGTAAGACTTTATCGCGATTCGGCTGAAAAAGCCGGGCAGGATATGAA
>JAYVXJ010000020.1:0-2816 GCA_043785285.1 Chitinophagaceae bacterium | reverse complement strand
GGTACATGCCTACATTCCGTATGCCGGTTTCCGGATCTTTGGTATGAATGATGGGAAGGGTAATGAAAGGTCCGCCATCTTTGGGCCAGCAGGTGATGATGGGAAGTTTATTCAGATCCGGAGAAGCCATCACAACTTCCTGACAGGCACCCCTGCCCCGGATCACTTTGGGCATCCAGGCCGCAAACTGACTGAGTTTCGGTAACACTTTGAGTTTGTCCACGATGGACTCCTTAGGTCCTGCCAGCAGTTTGAATAAGGATTCAATTTCCCGGCTGATATCATCCAGTTTGGAAACACCCAGGGCGATGCACATTCTTTTTTCACTCCCATAGGCATTCATCAAAACCGGAAAATCATATCCGGTATTTTCGAAGAGCAGGGCTTTATTCCGGGAAGCGGTTTTACTAATGCGATCCGTGATATCAGCGATTTCCAGTTTGGGATCCACATAGGTTTTAATGCGGACCAGTTCGCCGGCAGATTCGAGCGCTTCAATAAATTGAGCAAGATGTTTAAATGCCATCGGGAGTGTTCAACCCGCAAATTTAACCAACTAAAATCATTGTACAGGTTTTGGGCAATCTGTTCTTCCCCTGCCGTAATAGGGATCGTGCCGGTTGATCAACGCAATACTCACCCGGATACCTGTGTAATAATAAATATCCTTATATTTTTCACCGCCCCGAACCGTTCCGTCTGCCGGATAGGCTGTGCTTCCACCTTTTAACTCCCCGGCCCGGAAAGCCATTTCTACAGCTTTTGGCCCTCTCGCCGCAAGCAGGATATTCTTATCCACATAACGCGTGCTTACATCATCCAGGTAATCAGTAAACGTTTTCCGGAAGCCGATCTCATAAGCCAGCACAATGTTATCCGTTATCCGGAATTTAATTCCTCCACCAAAAGGAATGGCAAACTGGATGAGGTTATATGGTTTTCGATCCGGATAGGCTGTCAAACCTTCTCCTTCCGTACTGAGTGGTTGCAGGTATATTCTATTACCGCTACTATCGTAGGCAAATGGATCGAAATGAAAAGCGGCAATTCCCCCAAAAATAAAGGGTGAAATCTTCGCACGGGTGATATCAAAAAAAGTATATTCTCCCAACAAATTCCATTCTACGATTTTTGTTTGGAAGCTGAGGTTGCGGAACTGTAGATCGGGTTTATTAAACCGGTCTGCTGCACCCACCTGCATCAGGCTTATCATTGAGGTTACAGAAAGATTACGGGTAATATCATATTGGGCACCGGCGCCAAATGCGAAAAAAGACTGGTCGAAAGTAAACGGTTTAGCTTGCAGATCGCCAGCGTAATTGGATAAACCGCCGGTAACGTTCACGTGCCAGCGCTGTGCATGGACAAGCCCCGGTATTAACAGGCAGGACAGAAGAAATGATTTCATTTTTAAAAATTTCGTTGACGGATGATGGGGTCATGCAACGAATATGGATTTTACAACAAGAGGTTGTTTACATCGGAGATTGGAAAAAGGGAAGGAATCAAGGCCTTAACGCAAGTATTGCGCCAGTTATTGGATGGGACGGGGTAAAAATATAAGGAATTTTCTGATTATGCAAGGGGATGGGTAGAAAAGCCCTTATTCAGGCGCTCCAGGTACAACACCAAAAATTCCCCGTTTCCCGAATAAATCGTATTTTTTCAAATTAGTCTAAAACGATATTCTGCTGATGTATAAAGGATTGTTGCTATTGTGTTTTTGTTTACTCTGTTTTTCAATTTCTGCTCAAAAACCGAATGTTTCTCACGAAACCCATATCCGGAGGCCATTCAGCCAGGAGCGATTTGCCCGAAAAAAGAACGCTTCTTACGAAATTCATATCCAGCGGGCAGACTGCCCAATGCGAATGGATGGTATTTTGGATGAACCTGCATGGATAAATGCTGAAGTGGCAGATAGTTTTTACATGGTGTTGCCCATGGATACTTCTTTAGCCCGGGTAAAAACAGAAGTGCGGATGGCATATGATGACCGTTATGTTTATCTGTCCGCCGTTTGCTACGATGCCCTTGCAGGTCCTTATATGGTGGAATCCCTTCGCCGGGATTGGAATTTTGTAAAAAATGATAATTTTATTTTTTTCCTCGATCCGTTTGACGACCAGACCAACGGTTTTACTTTTGGTACGAATGCGGCGGGGGGACAATGGGATGGAATGATGTATGAAGGAGGTAAAGTGGATCTCAGCTGGGATAATAAATGGATATCGAAAGTGAAGCGCTACTCCGACCGGTGGGTACTGGAAATGGCTGTTCCTTTTAAAACACTCCGCTACAAAAAAGGAATTACGCGCTGGGGTATTAATTTTAGCCGGAATGATTTGAAGACTACGGAAAAATCAAGCTGGACGCCCATTCCGCGCCAGTTTCCCACCGCATCCCTGGCATATACCGGCGTGTTGGTCTGGGATACCATTCCACCTGCGCCCGGAACCAATATTTCGGTTATCCCCTATTTGTTAAGTCAGATGGAGAAAAGCTATTCGCCTGCTAATGCTGCTGTTTATAAAACAAGGGTTGGCGGAGATGCTAAAATCTCGGTGACTTCTTCACTGAACCTGGACCTTACCATCAACCCTGACTTTTCCCAGGTGGAAGTAGACAGGCAGTTGATTAATCTCAGTCAGTATGAATTATTCTATCCGGAAAAAAGACAATTTTTTCTGGAGAACGGGGATCAGTTTGCCAATTTTGGTTATGCCGACCTCCGGCCTTTCTTTTCCCGTCGTATCGGACTGGGTGTGCCGATTGAATTTGGCGGCCGCTTTAGTGGTAAGCTGGACCGTAACTGG
>JAYVXJ010000019.1:0-2819 GCA_043785285.1 Chitinophagaceae bacterium | reverse complement strand
ATTTCGGTTTAGGTGATCAAAAGCTGGTCGATTCTGTGAGGATCATCTGGCCGGATCAGACCACGCAATTACTGACAAACATAAAGGCCAATCAGAATCTGGTGATCTCACAAAACAAGGCGAACCCGTCCTGGATTTCCAGGCAGGTTAAGCATAAGACTGTTTTCACAAAAGCTCCGGACATCATAGATTATAAGAACGAAGCTTTTACGGAAAATGATTTCAAACGACAGTTATTGCTGTTGTTCATGTATTCGAAAACGAGTCCGATTATTGCCAAAGGAAACATTAATAAAGATGGCCTGGAGGACCTGTTTATCAGTGGCGATAAAGAGAGATTTGGAAAAATATATGTTCAGCAGGCTGGAGGCACTTACAATCCGTTAGCAGTTAATATAGGGGATGAAAATACTTCCGCTATTTCCGCTGCAGCCTTCTTTGATGCCAATGGCGATGGGTTCCCGGATCTCTACATCGCTAAAGGAGGATATTCTCTTATTCAACCCAATACAGCTTCTCTTCAGGATGAATTATACCTGAACGACGGACTGAGCAATTTTCAATTGGCGGAGAACGCACTTCCCAATCTGAGTGCCAGTAGCAAATCCTGCGTAAGGCCCTGTGATTTTGATAATGATGGCGATATGGATCTGTTTGTCGGAGGAAGAGTCATCCCCGGCGCATATCCGGTGACACCAAAAAGTTTTTTACTGGTTAATAATGGTAAAGGACAATACAGTATAACCCAAACCCCTTTTGACAGTATAGGTATGGTGACCGATGCACAATGGGTTGATCTGAACAACGATGGAAGGAAAGACCTGATTATTTGTGGCGAGTTCATGCCGATCAAGATTTTCCTCAACCTGCCCGGTGGTTTTGTGGATAAAACCAATGATTATTTTGAAGAAAGCCAGAATGGATTTTGGAATTGCATAACCATCGCGGATGTGGATGGTGACGGAAAGCCGGATATCCTGGCCGGTAATCTGGGTCTCAATTCACAGATCCATATTTCCGATAAAGAACCCGGAGAACTTTATTATGCCGATTTTGATGAGAATGGATCCGTTGACCCGTTCTTTAATTTTTACATTCAGGGGAAAAGTTATCCTTTTGTAAGCCGGGATGAATTGAATAATCAGATCTATCCCATGCGACTGAAATTTCACAGTTACAAGGCATATGCGGATGCCAGCATCAAGGATATTCTCACCGAAAAAGAACTGGCAGAGGCATCGAAGCTTACCGTCACGGAAAGCCGGACTGTCTGTTTCCTGAACCGTAATGGAAAGTTTGTTAAAACGTTATTACCCGTGCAGGCCCAATTTTCAATGGTTACTAAAATTATTGCAAGTGATTTTACCGGGAACGGACATTCGGATCTGTTGCTTCTGGGCAATCATATGGATAACCGTTTGAAGATCGGGAGTATTGATGCAAATTATGGTTGTCTGCTCGCAGGAGACGGCAAAGGCGGATTCACTTATATTCCCCAACCGCTCTCAGGCCTCTCCATTAAAGGCGATGTAAAATCGGCTGAAGAAACCACGATTGACGGAAAGAAATATATTCTTGTCGGGATCAATAATGAAAAGTTGCAGTTTTACAAAGAGAAATAGTGAAATGAAAAAGATATTTATTGCAGTTTGCATGTTATGCCGGTGTGCATATGCCCAGTCCCTGAGCACAAATTTTGACAAAGATATTCAACACGTTGTTTTTGCACTGTCAGAGGTGATGATACATGATGTAGTAAATCCACCGGCTGCGAGCCGTTATTATGCATATACTTTGTTGGGTGCTTATGAAATAGTTTCTCAGAATGATGAAAATATTCCCGGACTATCTTCCATACTCAAAGACTATAATCGCGTTCATATCAGCGCTGATAAAAAATCTTATGATCCCCGCTTGGCTTCCCTGTATTGCATACTTGAAACCGGGAAACGCATGTTGCCATCCGGATTTATGCTGCAGAAAGAAGAAGACAGCCTGCTAAGGATTTGTAAGAAAGCAAAAATAACGCCTGCCGTAATCAACCAGTCGGTCGTCGTGGCCAAGGCAATGGCAGAATCCATTATCACCTATTCAAATAAAGATAATTACAACAAACTGAGCGCAAGATTAGGTTATACACCAGTGAAAGGTGATGCATACTGGAATCCAACGCCACCTGTATATATGGAAGCGGTGGAACCCAACTGGAAGATCATCCGTCCCATGATTATTGATTCTGCCGGCCAGTTTAAACCAGCGGCGCTGATCCCTTTCAGCAAAGACAGTAGCAGTGATTTTTATAAACTCGCTAAAGAAGTATATGATATTTCCAGGAATCCTCCACCGGGAAATATAGCCATTGCCAATTTCTGGGATTGCAACCCCTTTGCTGTTTCCACAGAAGGACATATGATGATCGGCTACAAACAAATTAGTCCGGGGGGTCATTGGATGAATATCGCAGGGATCGCTGCTATCCGGGGAAGACTATCCTTTAATCAGTCCGTGGTCGTTCAAACGATGTTGTCAGTTGCACTGATGGATGCATTCATCAGTTGCTGGGAAGAAAAATACCGCAGCAACAGGATCAGACCTGTAACCTATATTAACCGGTATATCGATGTAAGGTGGGAACCCTTATTGCAAACACCACCCTTTCCGGAATATACAAGCGGACATAGCATTGTGTCAACAACGGCGGCAGAAATCCTGACTTTCTTTTTTGGTGATGATTTTCACTTCACCGATAATACAGAAGAGCTTTTTGGTATTAACTCAAGGTCCTTTACCTCTTTCCGGCAGGCAGCAAGTGAAGCTTC
>JAYVXJ010000018.1:0-2823 GCA_043785285.1 Chitinophagaceae bacterium | reverse complement strand
TTATTTCTGGAGATAAAGCAGTTGTAAACTATATCCGGTATAATATCCGGAGCCAGATCTTTGCTAAAAGTCTGCCTATGGCCATGGTGTTAGGCAATCTGAAAAGACTGGAGCTGTTGCGTAACAATCCAACGCTGAAAGAAAAGCTTTGGAAGAATGCCCTCCAACTGCAAGCGGGATTGAAGAAAAAGGGATTTGATATTGGAAATACGGATTCTGTAGTAACGCCCATCTATATGAAAGGCGATATTCCGGAAGCAACAGCCATGGTGATGGATCTGCGCGAAAATTATGGCATTTTCTGTTCCATAGTGGTGTATCCGGTAATTCCGAAAGGACATATTATCTACCGGCTGATTCCTACATCGATTCATACGGATGAAGACATCCAGGCGACCCTGGATGCTTTTGAAGCTACCAAAAAGAAGCTGGATGCCGGGGAATATAGAATGGAAGCCATACCAGATATGGCTGAGGCATAGGGTTTTATCAAACTATTACAGCCCGGCTTGCATAAAGCCTGGCTTTTTTCGTTATTATGGAAGGCTTAGAAATAAGCCGAAAACCATAGTTCCTTTCCGAAAAAAAATGTTGAGCGAACATTCCTTCACCGTCTTACTACCCATTGAAGACCTAAAAGACCTGATTGCTTTTGCGAAACATCATATTGCCCCTGTTATTGATAGCGGTGCTTCACAGCCACGCTTATTCATCCAGAATTCCTAAAAGCGATTCCGGTACAGTAATCATTACATTACAAAATGCCTCCGATCGAAAGAGTCGCATTGATTCGATATACCTGATCTTTGACCGGTACGACAAACGGGGCGCCGGCGTAATTAAACAGGTTTTCCATCCTATAAACAATCAGGTGGAAGTAACCGTACCCAAAGGCCGGTATTACGTCAATATTTATTGTTTGGGAATTTACAATAAGGCTGGTTTCGACCGGATACTTACGGCTAAGGCAAACCGAAAACACAAGATCTTTCTGCGTCTTCAAGCCTCCGCCCTGTTTACTCCCGGCATGGTAGAAATACCTCTGGAGAAATGGGATCCTTCCCACCTGGCTATCCTGAAATTGCATCCTTCAAAATAAGACGGGTTTTCGGAATAAAAAAAGACCTCCTTGTTAAAGGGAGGCCCGCACTAATCAAATACCATTAACCATTAAACCTTATCCTATGAAAAGTCAAATATAAAAGTTTTCGGCATAGGAAAAAGACCTATGCCAAAACCTTTTTGCAAAATGGGTATAAAATTGATTCATATCAATTGAAAATCAGTTAATTTGTTAACCGCTGAATCAACAAAAATAAATGAGAAAAATAGTTGTAGCCATTACAGGAGCCAGCGGAGCTATTTATGCCAGTCAGCTGATGGAGAAATTAGTGAAGATCAGGGCTCAGTGGGATGAATTATCCGTTATAATGACAATTAATGCCCGTACCGTTTGGGAAACTGAACTGGGAAATCAGGAATATCAACATCTGCCGGTAACGTTGTATGCCACGGATGATTTTTCGGCTCCATTTGCATCCGGTTCAGCCAGATACGACACAATGATTGTCATACCCTGCTCCATGGGAACGCTGGGAAGGATCGCATCCGGAATTTCTACAGATCTGATTACCCGTGCAGCGGATGTAATTTTGAAAGAAAGAAGAAAACTGATCTGTGTAGTGCGGGACATGCCGTATAATCTCATTCATATCCGTAATATGGAAACGGTAATGCTGGCCGGTGGAATTATTTGTCCCGCCACGCCCTCCTACTATAGCAAACCGAAGACGCTGGAAGAAGTGGCGGCAACGGTGGTTGACCGGGTGATTGATCTGGCCGGTTTTGATTGGGATAGTTATAGGTGGGGGATAAGAAAGGTTGACGGTTGACGGATATCAGTTGTAAATTAACACATAAAGGCGGTCAACTGTCAACCGTCAACCGTCAACTTTTTCATTGCCTCAAATCAACCTCCTCCACTCCCGGATGTTTTGATTTATCGAAAGAAAAACTGGCATCCGTCAGGGCAGCTTTACTAGTGAGGCTATTAATCGTATAGATATATCGGTTCCCACTTTTATCCAGCATTTTTCCGGAAGTGACCATATGCGATTTCTTATCAATGTATAAATAGATCTTGTGAAAGTTGCGTGTCTTGTCCGTCGGCGTCATTTCAATTTCCTGAACGGTTTTGCCACGCAGCTTTTGTTCTCCGTTCACTTTGTATAAAAAATCTTTATCGTAAAAATTGGTAAATAATTTTTGTGGGGACAAGGAATTGGCCGAAGGATCAAACTTCGTAATGGTTACTTCATGGGAAGATTTATCGTAGGTCCAGATGGTTTTCCCATCACTATAAATTTCCTGCCCGGTAATGTCCACTTTGTATTTGTTACCCTTCATCCAAACCGTTCCTTTTTTAATACCCTGGGAATTGCCCTGATCATCCTGCACTTCCAGGGTAAAAACAGCCTCTATTGCATTAAAGGACTTAATCTTTGCACTGGCCTTGTCCAGAATCTGTTTAGCCTCCGGATCATTATGACCCAGGCTGTTATTCTGACCCCGGCAGCTGATAGCTACAACGATTCCTGCCAAAACGGATAAAACTATTTTCATACTGGAGTTTGTTAAAAAAGAAGGCGCAAGATACCCCATTCAAATCGCAATCGCTATGCCAGGGGGTGTTAAAGTATATATTAATGATAATCAACCACTTATTCCATCCAGATAATGGGCTAGCTCCAGTTCGGTCTTAATGATTACTTCCCGGGCTTTGCTACCCAGATTGGGGCCCACTACGCCTGCGGCTTCCAGTTG
>JAYVXJ010000017.1:0-2828 GCA_043785285.1 Chitinophagaceae bacterium | reverse complement strand
TCCAAAAAACCAGAGACAGCGGTACGGCTAAGGCGCTGATCTTCACGGTCCATCACCCGCCGTTTAGTTACGGCGGTCATTCCTCCAGTGACATCATGGCCCGGCGACATGGAAGATGCCTGCACCCAGGCCGGCATTCAGCCCGATGTAGTGCTCGCAGCACATGCACATAACTACCAGCGCTTCACCCTGTCTGTAAATTTTCAGAAACAAAATGGACAGGTCCCGTACTACGTCGTCGGAACCGGTAGACGGGGAACGATACCCGTACAAAAAGCAGATGGTAGTTCCACAGGCGATCACCGGTTTGACAGTTCGTTTGTGGGATATGGGAATTTAACCCTGAAGGTCAATTCCAGTCAGATCGAATTTTATTTTACGCAGGTTGATGGCACCGGAAAGAAGAGTTCATTTGACAAAGCCATCCGCGTGGATCTGAAGACCCATCAACTCGTCTGATCGCGATAAACCAACTCCGTCAGGATTAAAAAGAACGTGCGGATTCATTTACCTTATCTTTAAGACGCTGGATCATAAAGCAGCATACTTATTTTAAATGAAAGAAATTATTGAACCGGTTTGGCTTTCATCGGTAACCCATCTTCAGGAGTTTTCCAACATAAATAATCAAAACCCCTGGTGGAAAATGCTGCTAAATATTAACAAAATTCCTGACGATTTCCCACAGATCTTGATCGGCAACAAGGCATTACCCCTAATTTATTTCTGGAAAGGAGAACTGGATTTGTTTGAAAGAGAGATGGATTTCCGGCCGGAGACACTCCTCAAAAGCGACCGGTTCGCTCCGCACAATCTGAGAACTGATCTTTCTTTCTCCATCCAATTCAAGGCTATTCAACATGTCCAACGCTACTCTGTTTCAAACCCCTTTTTACCTTTGCTTGGTATTGACTGGATTCGGCTACAGTTGAATGAAACAGCAAAACTGCCATTTACCGACCTATTGATATCCGTCGGCGGCAAATCAAATGAATTGAAGTATATCCAGGCTGACAATAACGCCTTCTACGAAACCCTTAAAGGCCACCTGTCAGAAATCAAATGATTGAAACTATTCGCACCCACTCAAAATTCTCAAAGGCCCATACAATATGCTTTCATCTTCGGAAATTCCTCGTACAGCACAAACTGGCAAACCAAACTGAAGGGAACTGCTATAAAAATGAAACCATAAAGATCAGCATGAAAACTCAAGACCTTTGCTTTACCTAAATCGAGCGATGTTAATGGTTTTTTATATGATGATTCCCAACAGATATCAAGGATATATTGGTAGCCCAGAAAGGACTGGGTGTTGTAAAAGAATATTTACGGCTAAAAAAACCCGCGCCCAAGGGCGGCCCTACCGACCTGTCGGGTACAGAAGTATCAAGCCCATGTTACCGGATTTTCTGGATCTCAAAGTCAATGAAATTCACATTGAAATGGCAAACAGGGAATTTGCAGAAATTGAGTTACTGAAGATCTTTGCTGAAAAAATGGATGTGGCTGTAGGCATAATCGACGTAAAATTATTACATTGAAACACCTGAAGATGTAGTAGCACGAATCAAAAGGTGCCTGAAATATGTACCTGCTGAAAAATTGGTAGCGCCCGATTACGGATTGAGCCAGCCAGCCCGATGGGCCGCCAGGCAAAAACTGGTAAACCTCGTAAAAGGCCTCAAATAGTAAAACAACAATTGATAAGACATGTCGCTGAAAGCCGCAAGGATCAAAGGCGAAAATTTTAATGCAGACGTGGAGCAATATAGTCATGATGAAAGAAAATTTTAATAGATCCTTACCTGTCCGATTCGCTGACTAAAAAATATGAAACACAAACAACCCTCATACCCGTATCAGCGAAAGAGTGGTAGACCCCCGGCTGCTTACAAATATTTCAATAGTTACATCCAGTCATAACCATACTGATCACCTAAAATCCTTGCTGTGGTTTCGTTGATGATCACCGCCGTGTAATCGCTTGCAAAATCACGGGAAAAATTTCTTCCCTTCACCAATTTCATGCCCATTTTTCCCAGATAATCACAATCTATGTTGCAGTATTGAACATTAAAATTATTAGAAGCATTGGAAACCGCGTCTCTGGATATATTATAATGTATTACGGGAGGAATTAGATACAGGAAAAAGGAGCCTATGGTGCCGCTTTTCACTCCAGGCGCCTGCACTATTTCACTTTTAAACGCCTGTATATTATTACCCAGAGTATCAGCGATGGCGATACAAAAACAGCTAGCGACAAAACGGGTATTAAAGGCAAAGAAAAGCAACTAAAAGCAAATGCAAACCCGTGAGAATAAACATGAACAGCAGGAAACCCGCTTCTAACGTAACAAGGTCACTTCCCCGCACAAAAAGTAAACTATACGCATTTTTAGTTGAACTAATTAGAAATTGGGAAGAAATTAGTGGCAAGGATTAGGCTATACTCTCCCTTTCCAGGATGTTTTTTCCGGATTTGAAAAACACATGTATTTTATTCATAGATTTATAGACAATTTAAATGATATGGTTAAAAAAACACTTAGCTATAGTTTTCGCTTATGCGTATTGCTTCTATTATGGACCCTTAATTCCAATAGTCAAACCGCTTCACCTAAACCTTCTCACGATGGGTGGACTCCACTTTTTAATGGCAAGGATCTCTCTGGCTGGAAGCAGGTCGGGGCAGGTAGTCACCTGGTAACCGATGGAATGATTGCGAGTCATGGCGGCATGGGACTTTTATATTGTACAAAAGGAAAATTCAGCAATTGCATGATAAAGGTGGTTTATAAAATGCAAAAGTTCAACAGCAACTC
>JAYVXJ010000016.1:0-2832 GCA_043785285.1 Chitinophagaceae bacterium | reverse complement strand
TATATTATTAATCCTGCTACGCTTACCAGGCAACAAAACCTGGACTTATGTCGCTTATGCCATGGTGGCCGGCTGAATAAAACCACCACTTCCTTTGCATTCGTGGTTGCTGACAGCTTATCCAATTATTTTTCTATGGATACCGCCGCAAGGGATGCGTCGAATATTGATGTGCATGGCAACCAATATGGATTGATGGCTGCGAGCAAATGTTTCAGGATGAGCCGGATGACCTGCAACAGCTGTCATAATACCCATGAAAATGAAACCGGAAAAATCGCGTTGTTTTCCCAGCGCTGCAGGAACTGCCACAGTAGCGGACACGAGCCCGTTTGTAAAATGACCCAAAAAATCGGGCCATCCATAAACCAGAATTGCATCGATTGCCATATGCCAATACAGTCTTCCAGAGCTATCGAAGTATTTCTTCAGGGCAAAGATGTTCCTACGCCGGCCATGATGCGTTCCCATTTTATCCGGATCTATCCTGCTGAAACAAAAAAATTCCTTGCCAGTACCCATCCCGTAAAATGAATTTGCATATGTTTAAAATGAGGTCCGCTTTTTTTTATCTCTTCTTTTCTTCCCTCCTTATGATTTCCTGCCATAGACAGGAGACTTTATTCTCTTCTTTGCCTTCTTCCAAAACCAATATTCATTTTATAAATACCCCGGCAAAAAAAGACCTGCTGAATATTCTCTATTATCTCTATTATTATAATGGCGGCGGCGTTGCCGTCGGCGATATCAATAATGACGGCTTACCGGATATTTATTTTACTGCCAATAGTAAAGGGCATAACAAATTATACCTGAACAAAGGCAATTTTGAATTTGAGGATATCACCGAAAAAGCAGGTGTAGGCGGCAGTTCCGACTGGTGTACCGGTGTAACCATGGCAGATGTTAATGGAGATGGCCTGCTGGATATTTACGTTTGTGCGGTTGCCAATACGCATGGTCTGAAGGGGCATAATGAACTATTTATTAATAATGGCAATGGCCGGTTTATCGAAAGCAGCGCCAAATATGGCCTGGATTTTTCCGGCTATTCAACCCAGGCTGTTTTTTTCGATTATGACCATGACGGCGACCTGGATTGCTACCTACTCAATCAATCCAACAGACCCAATCAGAATATTGTAGATACCAGTAACCGGAGAAAATCAGATCAATATGCGGGCGACCGGCTTTACAGGAACGATTTAGTGAATGCGGAAAGAAAATTTACGGATGTGTCTGCAGCTGCCGGCATTTATCAAAGCAATCTGGGATATGGACTGGGAATTGCCGTCGCGGATTTTAACAATGATGGCTGGGACGATATTTATATAGGTAACGATTTTCATGAAAATGATTATTATTATTTAAATAATGGCAATGGCAGCTTTACCGAATGCGGTGCAAAACATTTCGGACATTACAGTCGCTTCAGTATGGGTAATGATGCGGCCGATTTTAATAACGACGGACAATTGGATATCGTTACCGTGGACATGTTACCGCCCGACGAAAAAACACTGAAAACCTATGGCAGCGATGAACACTTCGATACGTACAATCAAAAAATCAGTAAGAATGGTTATCAGAATCAGGTTTCCAGAAACTGCCTTCAAAGAAATAATGGAAACGGCGTAAGCTTCAGCGATGTGGGTTTGATGAGTGGGATAAGCGCGACCGACTGGAGCTGGTCTCCGCTTTTTGCAGATTTCGATAATGATGGGAATAAAGATCTGTTTGTTTCCAGCGGTATTGTAAAACGTCCCGTGGATATGGATTATATCCGGTATAAGTCAAACCCCGAAATGAATAAACTCCTGAACAGTACAGATAAATATGACGAGTCTTCCCTGGAAAGAATTCCCGACGGGGCCTCTCATCCTTTTTTATTTCAGGGAGATGGCAAGCTTTCCTTTAAAGACGTGAGTGAAATCTGGGGAACCGGCAACATGAAAGGTTATTATAATGGCGCCGCCTATGCTGATCTCAACAACGACGGCAACCTGGATATGATTATTAATTGCCTGAATGCCCCGGCACTTATCCTAAAGAACAACGCTCCAAAGAAAAGCTGCTTCACTATTGCTTTTAAAGGAGATGGGATGAATACGACCGGCATTGGCGCTAAAGCGTATCTTTTTGCGGGAGGGAAAATGCAGTATCAGCAACTGATGCTCACCCGGGGCTTTATGTCGTCCTCCGACCCGAGACTTCATTTTGGTCTGGATACCATTAAAACTATAGATAGTCTGCTTATAGTATGGCCGGATCAGCATTATCAGGTTTTAAAAAATATTCCTGTAGACACGACGCTGGTAGCAAAACAAAAAGAGGCAGGCTTAAATTTCAAATATGAGCAGTTTTTCAAAAAACCAGAAACACTCCTGAAAGATATTTCTGCGCTGATTGATTTGAAATGGAAACATCAGGAAGATCCTTTCATTGACTTTAATATCCAGTATCTCATCCCGCACATGGAATCTACAAGAGGTCCGAAACTGGCAGTTGCAGATGTAAACAAAGATGGATTGGATGATTTTTTTATCTGCGGCGCAAAAGGCCAGCCGGGTTGCCTGATGATACAAATGAAGAACGGCAAATTCATTTCTTCAGATACGGCCGTTTTTAATAAAAATAGAGGAAGTGAAAGTGTGGACGCTGTTTTCTTTGATGCCAATATGGATGGCTTCCCGGATCTGTATACTGTAAGCGGCGGTAATGAATACGAGGATGGTAATCCCAATCTGGCCGATCATTTATATTTAAATGATGGCAAGGGGAATTTTAAAGAAGCAGCAAATGCTTTGCCTGCAATTTTAATCAATAAATCCT
>JAYVXJ010000015.1:0-9255 GCA_043785285.1 Chitinophagaceae bacterium | reverse complement strand
AGGACCAGGCATTGGATCTGGTAGAGATATCTCCCAATGCAGATCCTCCGGTATGTAAAATCATTGACTATAATAAATTCCTTTACGAGAAGAAGCGGAAGGAAAAGGAAATGAAGGCCAAGAGTAAGGCTTCCGAGGTGAAGGAAATCCGGTTTACACCGAATACGGACGATCATGATTTTGACTTTAAAGCAAAGCATGCCGAGAAATTCCTGAAAGATGGAGATAAGGTAAAAGCCTATGTCCAGTTTAAAGGCCGGGCGATCCAGTTCCGGGAAAGGGGAGAATTGCTTTTATTGAAATTTGCAGAACGGCTGAATGAAGTCGGCGTTCTTGAAGGTATGCCGAAAATGGAAGGTAAAAGAATGCTGGCCATCTGGGCACCTAAGTCCCAGAAGAAAAAAGCCTGATTATCGGATAAAGCCTTCCTCAAATATTCCGGCTATACGGTCCATGGATATAGTAATCATCGGTTCGGGTAATGTGGCAAGTGTAATCGGCCGTAAAATCCTTTCGGCAGGTCATCGCATTGTTCAGGTATTCAGCCGCCAGCCGGATCATGCCGGAATCCTTGCTGGTATTCTGCAGGCAATGCCCATCAGTTCTCTAAAGGAATTGGAAAGAAAGGTGGATCTGATCCTCATCGCCATTTCGGATAATGCTTACGAAACATTCGTGCAGGAGCTTCCGCTTACTGATTCGTTCATTGTTCATACTTCCGGTTCCGTGCCGATGGATGTATTGAAAAATACCGGCGCACGGTATGGCGTTCTTTATCCACTCCAACGTTTTCGCAGGGAACTGAAAACGATTCCTGAATTTCCTTTACTGATTGATGCTAATAGCCCGGGAAACTTCCGGGAGTTAACTGAAATTGCCATTGGTCTGAGTGATACGGTCATTCACGCAAATGATGACATGCGATTAAAATATCATTTGGGAGCCGTGCTGGTCAGCAATTTCACCAATCATTTGTGTGTGCTTGCAGAATCTTATTGCCGGCAGGAACAGATTGATTTTTCTGTATTGCAGCCATTGAGGGAAGAAACTGTTTACCGAATGGGATACGCTTCACCAGCCGACCTGCAAACAGGCCCCGCTATCCGGAACGATACCCAAACTTTAGAAAAGCACAGGAAACTGTTGACATCCTATCCGGAACTCTCCCAATTATACGATGTACTAACGCGCAGCATCCAGCACTTTCATCAAATTAAGTGAACCTGATTCCCAACCCGTTCGCCTCCTGCTGTCAACCCTCCGCGTTTTGCGTTTAATCCAATACTTTTGCAGCTAAAGAATTTATCCATTTACACATTAAAATATGACCGATCCCCTTCCCGAACGGAATCTCCTCGAGTCATTCAAACCCATCACCTGTTTAGTATTTGACATTGACGGTGTTTTGACCGATGGCAATATATTGGTATTTGAAACCGGCGAGCAGGTGAGGCGGATGAGTGTGAAGGACGGCTATGCCCTTCAACTTGCGGTAAAAAAAAATTATCAGGTGGCGGTGGTTTCCGGAGGCAATAGCCTGGGTGCAAAAAACAGATTGTTAAAACTCGGTATTACGGACGTGTTTCTGCAGGTCTCTGACAAGAAACAGGTGATAGAAGAATATCTTCAACGCCATAACCTGCAATGGAAAAACATGATGTATATGGGGGATGATATTCCCGACTATGACGTTCTTATAATGGCAGGACTGGCCTGCGCTCCGTCTGATGCCGTGCCGGAAGTGTTGCAAGTGGCAAAGTATATTTCGCCTTTCCCGGGAGGCAGGGGTTGCGTACGTGATGTAATTGAGAAAGTACTCCGGCTTCATGGAAACTGGGATCTGGAAACCACGATTGCTTCCGGATAAACAGCAGCAAAACAATATCACCATGAAATCAAAGGCAGCTTTTGCTTTTTTTCGTTTGATCCGGTGGCCAAATCTTTTGTTCATCGCGCTTACGCAATGGCTGTTTTATTACTGCATTTTACTGCCCAGTTTCTACAATGCAAATCCGCCACGCGAGAATATCTTAAAACCTACAGATTTTCTGCTCTTATGTTTTTCCTCCATACTCATTGCTGCGGCAGGTTATATCATTAATGATTATTTCGATCTGCATATCGACCGGGTGAACAAGCCGGAAAAAATAGTGGTTGAGAAGATCATTAAAAGGAGATGGGCCATTATCTGGCACTGGATTTTATCCGTACTGGGTGTTGTTATCGGTTTTTATCTTTCCCTGAAACTCAGAAATATTTTTATCGGGCCTTCTAATCTGGCCTGTGTATTGTTATTGTGGTTTTACAGTACCACCTTCAAGAAGAAGTTACTTCTCGGCAATATCCTGATTTCATTTCTGACATCCTGGGTAATCCTTGTATTATATCTCTGCGAATTCCGTCTCCATCGTTTTGTAAACCCGGAATTTCATGCAGCGCTCTCCAGGGTGTATAAATTCGCTATTTTATATGCTTCGTTTGCGTTCATCATTTCCCTGGTGCGCGAAGTGGTAAAAGATATGGAAGACCTGGAAGGAGATGCCCGCTACGGACGCCGCACCATGCCGGTGGTATGGGGAATCAATGCATCCAGGCTTTTTGCTGCCACCTGGCTGATGATGCTGGTGGCTGCGCTGATCGGAATTCAGTTTTATATATTGCAGTATGGCTGGTGGCTGATTGTGGGTTTCTCTACTTTCTTTGTCATCCTTCCCATTGGCTGGGTACTTAAAAAATTATACCAGGCGAATCAATCTGCGGATTTTCATCAGCTCAGCAGTATGATCAAAAATATTATGATGATGGGCATTCTTTCCATGATCTTTTTGAAAATTTATACTTCATGGATCGGATAATCCTGGCTTCCGCTTCACCGAGACGGAAACAATTGCTGGAATGGGCCGGACTGGCATTTGACGTAATCCCGGCTGATGCGGATGAAACCATTCCATCCCATTTAACCTGGGAAGAAATTCCGGTGCACATCGCCCGCCGAAAAGCAGAACGGGTAAAAAGCAATGTTGAACCGGGTAGGATCATTCTGGCTGCTGATACCCTGGTGGTGGTTGATCAGGAAGTGATCGGAAAACCGGTGGACAGAGCAGATGCCATACGTATGCTTTGCGTGCTGTCTGGCAGAATGCACCTGGTAATCACGGGAGTTTATATGACGAATTCAAAAAAAGAGATTGCTTTTGCAGAAACCACCGAGGTGTGGTTTCATCCGCTGGATATCTCCGGTATAGAATACTATGTAGATACGTATAAGCCGTATGATAAAGCCGGAGCCTATGCCATCCAGGAATGGATCGGCGTAACCGGCATCCGGTCGATCCGGGGTGATTTTTATAATGTGATGGGACTTCCGGTAAGTCGCGTTTTACAGCAGCTGAAAACTTTCCCTGATTAATCCAACGTGGTTCCCCTTATTTTTTCCTGTTTTTTTCTTTTTTCTTTTTCCTTGCTGCTCTTTTTAGATGCCAGATCCGTTTTTATTTTTAAAAAAGTTTGTCAATCCTTGTTTTAATTCCGGATAACAGTTGTTTACCGTTTTATATAAATCCAGTCTGAACAGAATGAAATCATTGGATCCGGCAAGCCTCCGCAATGACAGAAAAATTGCTTCAGTTTATCTGGAAATACCGGTATTTCAACCAGCAGGGGTTGATGCTGAAATCCGGCGAAGCCCTGTGTATTGAATACCCGGGGGAAGAAAATAATAATCAGGGGCCCGATTTTATTCATGCGCGAATAAGGATCAACGATACCTGCTGGGTAGGAAGCATTGAGTTGCACCTGCTTTCTTCGGGTTGGGACAAACATGGTCATGATCAGGATGAGCATTACCGGAACGTGATTTTGCATGTAGTCTGGATGCAGGATCAGATGGATATGACCCGGAACATTCCCCAGTTGGAACTGTGTCAACGCGTTTCCCGGATCATGCTGGACACTTATTCCGGCTGGATGAACCAACATGCATTTGTGCCCTGTGAAAGATCACTGCAACAGTTGGAGTCAAATACCTGGAATTCATGGATGCATACGTTATTGCTGAAAAGGCTGGACCGGAGGATGTCGCTTATAAAGCATTCTCTTCGGCTGAATCATTTTCACTGGGAGGAGCAACTCTGGTGGTTGATAGCTGGCAATTTTGGAATGAAAGTAAATGCAACGGTCTTTGAGGCCATTGCCCGGAGTATTCCTTTTACCTTACTGGCCAAACACCGGCAACAACGCATACAGCTGGAAGCTTTGCTATTTGGCCAGGCGAATCTGCTGGAAGGGAATTTCAGGGAAATGTATCCTGTGATGCTGCAAAAGGAATTTCATTTTTTAAAAAGAAAATACGGATTAAAAAAAGTTTTCGATCAGGTGCATTTCCTGAGAATGAGACCGGAAAACTTTCCGACCATCCGGCTTTCCCAACTGGCAGCGCTTTGCGGGGAAGGCGCCAACTTATTTGCCTGGATTCTTCAGTGCAGTTCTCTTTCCGAACTCAGAAAAAAATTTCTGCTGGCAGTTAATGATTACTGGTTTTACCATTACGTGTTTGATAAAGAATCCCGGTTCAAAGAAAAGAGGCTGGGCAGGGGAACAAGTGAACGCGTAATCATCAACAGTGTGATCCCTTTATTATACACTTATGGAACTATTTATCCGGATAAATCCATCCAACAAAAAGCAATATCCTGGATGCAGGAGATCCGTGCCGAACAGAATGAGATCCTTTCCAAATGGAAGCAGCTGGGAATTAAAGTAAAGTCCGCCGCAGAATCGCAAGCCCTGCTGGAATTGAAAAAAGAATTCTGCCAGCAAAAAAAATGTCTGGATTGCGATGTCGGGAAATCGCTTCTGCTACCTTCCGGGAAAAATATACCGGGGCAGTAGGAGGCTATCGCGCAGCAATAACAACAGGCCAGTTATATCGGGTCAATACTTCAATATCAGGATGGATACTATATCTCACCGGACAGGTATTTCCTGCCCTTTCCAGGATGAGGCGTTGTTTTTCCGTAACCTGCAGGGAATCCGGAAAATGAAAAGTTAAATGAATGCCCCCGATCCGCCGGGGATCTGCTTTCATCAGCTTTTGAATTTCTATACGGGTGTTTTTCAGATCTACTTCCATATCACGGGCCTTCATGCCCATAATGGTAAGCATACAACTTCCCAAAGCAGTGGCTACAAGATCAGTAGGAGAGAATTTTTCCCCTTTACCCTGATTGTCAACCGGGGCATCGGTTTGTATGCGGGTACTGGAAGAAAGATGCCGGGCAACCGTTCTGAGTTCTCCTTCGTAAATAACAGTGGAGGTCATATAATTTTTCATAAATTTACAGCAGTAATCTTAATCATGGCGTTAAAAAAGTTATTGTTTCTGGTTTGCTTTTCCATAACCACACTTTCTCTTTTTGCCCAGCAATCACCATCGCCCAACTACAATTCAAACCATAATTCGGCTAAAAAGAACCGGATCAACCGCCTCATGAAAATGGAAGAAGAAGGGGATCTGGTCTTTGATCACCACAGCGTTTTTGGATTAAGAATAGCCACAGACGGGTATGGGGCTTTTTATGAAAGAGGTAAATTCAAAAGCACCAGGAAAACGCAGCTTCTCCAGTTTGAGTTAAATGAAAAGAAGGATCCGAAAGATCATAAAGTGGCCGTCGGCGGATTTAATGGGTATACCCTGAATTCCATTGCCATTGGGAGACTCAATAATTTCTATCAGTTCAAAGCCGCCATTGGAGAACAATACCTGATCGGAGGAAAGGGAAATAAAAATGGAGTGGCCGTGACCGCATTATACAGTGGCGGGGTATCAATAGGATTACTTAAACCGTATTTAATGCATGTATACAAGTCACAGGGTGATGGCTCTTTATTTGAAAGCAAATATCCCGAAATACTGGATAGTGGATACCTGGTGAATGATGCCGAAGGGTTCGGCTCCGGTTGGAATAAGTTAAGTGTAAAACCCGGATTAAATGCAAAAGCGGCTATCCGTTTTGATTATGGCCGGTTCAATCAAACCGTTACTGCTATTGAAGCAGGTGTAACGGCAGAATATTATTTCAGCAAAATTCCCCTGATGTACCTCGTTAACCAGAAACATCTGTTATTCAACGCTTACATAAGCATTATGTTTGGCCGCCGAAAGTGATTATTTTTGCATTACTATGCAAGAACTTCCTGTACTCCCCACAATAGATCCTCCAGAAAGCATTGTCAGGAAACCGAGCTGGCTCAGGGTAAAACTTCCCATCGGTGAAAATTTCAAACAGGTGCGGAACCTGGTTGACCAGCATAAACTACACACCATTTGTGAGAGTGGTAACTGTCCGAATATGGGAGAATGCTGGGGCGCCGGAACCGCTACGTTCATGATCCTCGGTAACATATGCACCCGCAGCTGTGGTTTTTGTGCCGTCGCCACGGGTCGTCCCCACGCAATCGACTGGGATGAACCGCAGCGCGTGGCGGAAGCGATACATCTCATGAAAGTAAAACACGCAGTAATCACTTCGGTGGACCGGGATGAGATTAAAGATGGCGGTAGTATTGCATGGCAGTATACTATCCGGGCAGTGAAGTCCCTTAATCCCGAAACAACCCTGGAAACATTAATCCCGGATTTTAAGGCAGAAGAAGAAAATATTCAACGGATCATAGATGTGGCTCCGGAAGTGGTGAGTCATAATATCGAGACCGTAGAACGCCTCACCAAACAGGTACGTATACAGGCAAAGTACTGGAGAAGCATGCAGACCCTGGGCATTCTTAAGAAAGGAGGCATGCGTACCAAAAGTGGTATCATGCTGGGTCTTGGTGAAACTAAAGAAGAAGTGATCCAGACCATGAAGGATCTGGCCAGTAACGGGGTGGATGTAATTACTATTGGCCAGTATCTCCAACCGACCAGGAAACATTTACCCGTTCACCGGTTTGTTCACCCCGACGAATTCGCAGAACTGAGGGAAATCGGGTATGAACTGGGGCTCGACTACGTGGAAAGCGGGCCTCTCGTGCGATCTTCTTATCACAGCGAAAAACATGTTGTCGCGGGGTTGGGAAGGAAGCAATGGCTGGGGGAGAGAAGTTGAGGGTTGACGGTTGACCCTTTCACGCCATATCCCAAACAAGCGCACTGGCACCGAGAATAGCCGCGTCCGATTCCCGAAGGTGGCTCACGAGGATTTTCACTCTATTTTGAAATACCTGGATCAGGTTGGCTTCCATATGTTCTCTTGTTGGCTTGAGGATCAGGTCGCCTGACTTGGTTAACCCTCCAAATAAAACGATGGCTTCGGGACT
Source organism: Chitinophagaceae bacterium (assembly GCA_043785285.1). Taxonomy (GTDB): domain Bacteria; phylum Bacteroidota; class Bacteroidia; order Chitinophagales; family Chitinophagaceae; genus Puia. Next base: position 1,938 of record JAYVXJ010000015.1, on the reverse strand, counting down.
GGAGAACATCACAAAATTGGCGAGGGCCATGCCCAGTATCTTGCCGGTATAATCGAAGATTTCCCGGGCGAGTGTGTCGCCCAGAATAGCGGCATCATATACCTTTTTGGAATCAATTTCTTCCAGGGGAATCTGGCGAAGTAAACTTTCCGCGTTGGTTTTTTCCAGTACTTCTTTAGCTGTTCGTGTTACACCCGTAGCTGATGCATAACTTTCCAGCGAACCGTATTTTCCTGTTCCTTCATGATACCGGCCATCCGGAATAATAATGGTATGCCCGAGTTCACCGGCAAATCCATCATGACCCAACACCAGATGGCCATTGGCTACGATGCCACTGCCGACACCGGTACCCAAAGTAATCATGATGAAATCCTTCATTCCCTTTGCCGCACCATACATCATTTCACCAATAGCAGCGGCATTGGCATCATTGGTCAGGATACTGGGTAATTGAAATTTATCCTGAATGAGCTGGGCCAGGGGAATGATTCCTTTCCAGGGAAGATTTGGAGCGTATTCAACGGTTCCGGTATAATAATTACCATTTGGTGCACCCACGCCAATACCACGGATCCTGCCAGGGCCACCAACATTCTGAATGAGGGCCGAGAGGTTTTCATGCAGCTCATCAATAAAGGTCTCGATCTGCTTATGTTTTTTCGTAGAAATTTCACCGGTAAACAAAACATTTCCGATGCGGTCAACAATGCCAAACTTGGTTCCTGTTCCACCGATATCTATCCCAATCGCCAAAGGCTCTAATGAAGCCGGCGTAGAAGTTGATTTTGCCATGCGCGTTTATTCTATATTAATGGGTACTCCCGATCTGCTCATCAAAATTAAGTCCTTGTGATTTAAGGATAGTACGCATTCTGACCGCAAATATAGCAAGCGCTGCAAAACAGCCTGCAGCAACCAGATAGGAAAAGTGCATATTATTTGTTGTATCGCCTATAGAGCCCTGGAAAGGCGGAATCACGGCGCCCCCCAGAATCATCATAATTAAGAAGGCCGAACCCTGGCTGGTATATTTTCCCAAACCGGCAACTGCCAGCGCAAAAATACTAGGCCACATCACGGAACAGAAAAGTCCTCCCGCCATAAAAGCATATACAGAAAAAAGGCCTTTTGTGGAAACTCCGATCAGCATGGCAGCCGTCGCGAGCAGCGCTACGGTTAATAAAGTTTTCACCGGTTTTTCCTGACCGACGAAAAATGCAAATACCGCAACTGCAACCCAGGCAGCATACGGAAGCAGGTCTGTGATATCATTGCCATAAGAATGGTTAATGAAAAGCACAAAGGCAAAGGCAACGAAAGGAACAATAACAGTAGCGATTTTCCTTCCGGTTGCAGAAAGATTGAAAACGCTGATCGCACCTGTCCACCGGCCGATCATTAAACTTCCCCAGTACAGGGTAATATATTTAGAAATGTCTTTATCCAGCAATCCTTCCGGGGTGAGATAACCGGGCGTTTTCAACAAGGCACCAAAATTATTATCAATAGTCACTTCAACACCCACGTACAAAAAGATACCAAGCATTCCTAAAATAAGCTGCGGGTATTTCATGGCGCCCCAGCCATCACTGTTTTTTGATGCATTGTTATAAGAAATGATTAAGACGGCGATAACCAGAAGAATGGTAATGCCGGTTAATTCCAGTTTTCCGATATTGGTGAATTGCCCGATTAATATAATGATGATCATCAGAACGGTCAGGGTGATAAGCGACATGGAGGCCTTCTTTGATCCTTCAAAAGCAGCATCGTCCTTTCCTTCCGGAAGTTTGGAAAATGCGAAAAACAGGGCAACCGCTGCAAACACTGCAGCCACGATAAGGTATAAAGTATTTATATTGGTTACCGTAATCGAGGCATTCGCACTGGAAGGAGTTCCAAATAAAAAATAGCTAACGATAATAGGCCCTAAAG
>JAYVXJ010000014.1:0-9277 GCA_043785285.1 Chitinophagaceae bacterium | reverse complement strand
GGCAGAGAGCAAATTTACTGCTCCGCATTTTTACCTGAATATGTCGGTGGACATGGACAAGGCCGTGGAAAGCAGAGCAAAACTAAACGAGATCGCGCCGGTTAAAATTTCTTACAATGATATCGTGCTTAAAGCAGTGGCCGTTGCACTGAAAAAACATCCTGCAGTCAACAGCAGTTGGCTGGGGGACAAAATCCGGATCAACCATCATGTGAATATCGGTGTGGCTGTAGCTGTGGAAGATGGGTTGCTGGTTCCGGTAGTGCGGTTTGCAGATGGGAAATCCTTATCGCAGATTGCTGCAGAAGTAAAAGATTTTGCCCAGAAAGCTAAAAATAAAAAATTACAACCTGCTGACTGGGAAGGAAGCACATTCACCATTTCCAATCTCGGTATGTTTGGAATAGATGATTTCACAGCGATCATCAATCCACCGGATGCCTGCATTCTGGCCATTGGCGCCATCCAGCAGGTTCCTGTAGTGAAAAACGGAGCTGTTATTCCCGGAAATATCATGAGGCTTACCCTGAGCTGCGACCATCGCGTAGTGGATGGAGCTACCGGAGCAGCCTTCCTGCAAACACTGAAAGGACTCCTGGAGGAGCCCTTACGAATGCTTGTTTAAACCGTCACGCTTAATAATCTATCGTACCGCTACCTGGTCACACGCTGCTGACCTGCATGTGCAGCTGTCAGGATATAAATACCTGGCTTTTTGCTTGTATTATCCATACTCAGGATTTGGGTACTACCTGAGCCTGTATCAGAAAAGGAAATAAAATTCCGGAGAGAATCAGGCTGCATATTTTCCGGCTCATCCTGGTTTTCATAAATAGGAAATTAAACATAACCTCTTCGAACGAAATCCGTACCACTGCGTATATAATTGATAAACAAAATATTATACCCGGTAATACGTCCCGGATCGGGAAGGGTTTCCGTATACAGGATAAAATAGAAAGAACGATTTTCCCCTTACCCGCTTTTTCCCTTAAAGAATTTTAAATTACAGTTTGTCTGTTTATGATAATCTCCCGGTCAACCTTTCAATTACTGCGTTTTCATTTTTCTTTTTTCCTGATGCCGATATATTGGTTTGCCCTTAGCCAATTGTTGCATCCGGATTTTCCCCGTGCGTTACTGATCTTTTTTATCATTCATTTTTTACTTTACCCCTCCAGCAATGGATATAACAGCTATATGGACCGGGATGAAGAAAGTATCGGCGGATTAAAATCTCCCCTGGCTCCAACGCGGCAGCTCTTTTATATTACCATTGTCATGGATATGCTGGCCATAGTGCTCAGTCTGTTCATCAGCATTTATTTTATGATGGGAGCGGCATTGTATATAGGGGCATCCAGAGCATATAGTGCACGAAAAATCCGGCTGAAGAAATATCCGGTCTGGGGCTACCTGACCGTAGTCCTCTTTCAGGGCGCCCTGATTTTTTTCCTGGTCTATCACGGTGCCCACCGGGAATTAAGTTTACAGGTACCCGTGCTGGGAATGATCGCCGCCTCCCTTCTGATAGGTGGATTTTATCCGCTGACCCAGATCTATCAGCATGCTGCAGATGCTAAAGATGGCGTCCGCACGATAAGTGCGGTACTGGGCTATAAAGGCACTTTCCTCTTCTCCGGCATTGTTTACTGCATTGCATTTGCTGTACTGGCCCTTTTCTTCCAACTTTCATTAGAAATAAAAGAATTCCAGGTATTTGCAACCTGTATGGTACCTGTTATCGTATACTTTATACTATGGGCAGTAAAAGTTTGGCGGGATCCTTCCCTTGCCGATTATGGGCATACGATGCGGATGAACGTGATCGCTTCCTGCTGTACCAGCGTTGGCTTTATTGTTGTATTTCTGATGCATTACCTTATGTTCCGGTAAAGAATAACTTTTAATCCCATTTATTGAGCAAGATAATATCTATTGGTACAGCCGTTCCGCGATTTAAGCATGACCAGAACGAGATTCTGGGTTTTATGAGCCGGATCTATGCCTTTAATGAAAAAGACCGCCGGAAACTGAAATACCTGTATCACCAAAGCGGTATTTCAAACCGGTATTCTGTTTTGTCTGATTACAGCAAACTGCCGGAAAGCTGGACCTTTTATCCGGCCACAGAAAATCTGGAGCCCTTTCCTTCCCTGGAAAAAAGAATGCAGGTATTTAATCAGTATGCCCCGGCTTTATCGGGAGAAGCCATCCGGAACTGCCTGGAAAACAGGATCCCGGCAAAGGAAATTACGCATCTCATCACCGTTACCTGCACGGGATTAAGCGCGCCGGGCCTGGATCTGCAACTGATGGAATTAATGGATCTCCCTAAAAATATTTTCAGAACTTCTGTAAATTTCATGGGTTGCTATGCGGCTATCCATGCACTTAAACTGGCGGATGCCATCTGTAAATCTGAGCCTGCTGCCAAAGTAATGATCGTTTGTACGGAGCTTTGCACCCTGCATTTTCAACAGGAAGCTTCTATGGATAATATTACTTCCAGTCTTTTGTTTGGCGATGGATCGGCTGCTGTGCTGGTTACCGGAGATGAGGATAAAACGGAGGGATTTCGGATTCATGGATTTTATGCTGAAGTGATACCAAAAGGGAAAAAGGATATGAGCTGGGCATTATCTTCCACAGGTTTTGCTATGACCCTGCGCAGTTATGTCCCCGATCTGATTGAAGAGGACTTTGAAAACCTGGTTGAAAACGCGCTCAAAAAAAACCAGCTTTCCAGGGATTCTATTTCCGATTGGTGTATTCATCCCGGTGGCAGGAAAATTCTGGAAGCCATTGAAAAAAGTCTCTCACTGCCCAAAGAAAAACTGGAAACGGGTTATGAAGTGCTGAATGATTTTGGGAATATGTCGTCTCCAACCATCCTGTTTGTGCTGGACAAACTTTTCAAAAGTTTTGAAAAGGGAGAACAACATACGGTATTCGGAGCAGCATTCGGACCCGGACTGACCATGGAAACCATTATTGCCGGTAATTAGCCTGTTGAATTCTTTTACCTTGCCATATGGATTTTTCCCTACGTAGCCATTTGCCTGAATTGCTTGACCGGCCTGATATTCCGGCCGCCGATATAGAACGAAATCTCTATGAACTAGAGGTGATCAACCGGTGGCTGGGCGGACATACCATTACCCTTAGCGGATTCAATAGCCTGGCATCAAAACAACAAAACATTACGGTGTGTGAAATCGGCTGTGGAGGAGGAGATAACCTCCTGGCTATTCAGAAAAATGCAGGCTCCGGACAAGCTTCGCTTCACTGCATCGGCATTGACCTGAATCCCGATTGCATACAGGTGGCCCAAAACGCAGTCTGGAAAAAATTACCGAAGCTCATTATAAGTGATTATCGTCAGGTTGCTTTTGACCCAAAACCAGATATTCTTTTTTCGTCTTTGTTTTGTCATCATTTCACAGAAGAGCAACTTATTTACATGTTCCGCTGGATGCGGACCCATGCCCGGAACGGATTTTTCATTAATGATTTGCATCGCCATCCCGTTGCCTATTATGCCATCCGGATATTGACCACTATTTTTTCCAGGTCTTATCTCGTAAAAAATGACGCACCCCTGTCTGTGTTGAGAGGATTCAAAAGAAAAGAATTAAAAATCATTCTCGATAAGGCCGGAATACCCAATTATACGATCCGTTGGAAATGGGCCTACCGCTGGCTGGTGATTGTTCCATCATGACCAATCCTCCTACCATATATGATGCAGCCATTGTTGGTGGCGGGCTGGCGGGGCTATCCCTCGCTATTCAACTTTCGCGTAAAGGTTATCACGTGCTGCTGTTTGAAAAAGAAAACTACCCCTTTCATAAAGTTTGTGGCGAATATATCAGCATGGAAAGCCGGGATTTTCTAATGCAGCTCGGGTTACCTTTGAATGAATGGAACCTGCCCCGGATTGAGCAGGTAACCATCAGCGCACCCAATGGCCGGTCCATTACGGAAACCCTGCCATTAGGTGGTTTTGGTATCAGTCGCTTTAAGCTTGATGCCGCCCTTGCCGTTATTGCCAGGAATGCAGGAGTCATTTTATTGGAGAATACAAAGGTGATTGGGATGCTGAATGAAAAAGATATTTTTAACATCAGCACTTCAGCCAATTCGTACAGGGCCCGCATGGTCTGCGCCTGTTATGGGAAAAGAAGCAATCTGGATGTTAAATGGAAACGGTCATTCATCCATGCCTACCGTAATAAAAATTATGTTGGCGTAAAATATCATGTTCGCGGAAAGTTTCCGGAGCATCAGATTGCCCTTCATAATTTCCGGGGCGGTTATTGCGGCATTTCCAAAATTGAGGAAGATCGTTATTGTCTGTGTTATCTTACGCTGGCTGAAAATTTAAAAAAAAGCGGGCAATCCATTAAAGAAATGGAAAACCGGATACTGAAACAAAATCCAAAGCTCCGCGAAGTATTCGACCAGGTTGACTATTTGTATGAAAATCCATTGACGATATCGCAGATCAGTTTCGCAAAAAAAACACAGGTGGAAAATCATGTATTATGCGTGGGAGACGCTGCCGGCATGATTACGCCATTGTGCGGAAACGGGATGAGCATGGCCCTGCATGGTTCAAAGATTGCAGCTGCCTGCATTGATCAATTTTTAAATAATGCTTACGATCGTTCCCATATGGAGGCTGACTATCAACGGCAATGGAACCGGGTTTTTGCAAAGCGATTAAGCACAGGGCGTTTTCTGCAGCGTTTTTTTGGAAATCCCTTTTTATCCACCCTGCTCATCAGCATGCTGGAACCCTTTCCCTGGCTCATTAGGAGTTTAATACGGAAAACGCATGGGGGAAAATTTTAAACCTGCACTATTCTTTTGCCAATGCATCTGCTGTTAGCAGCAATTCTTTTTTATGATAATTCATCACTGCTTTGATTTCAAGATAAGAAAATGCTGGTCCCAGTTTTTCCTTAACAGAACCGAGCAAAGCATCTCCTGCTTCCCGGATAACTTCCAAAATAGGAACTAATTTTTCCTGTGGCACCAACTCATGAATATCTATTTCTCCGGTTCCTATAAATGCGGCAAGGTGATTTTCTATAGTTGTAATGGCAAGTCCCCGAAGCTTTGCAATTTCCGGAATGGTTTTATTTTCTTTAAACAAGGTAAGACTTACCCGTTGAGTCTCCCCCTTTTTTAATTTCAGGACTGCTTCCCTGATTTTTTCCTCCTTAGCAATAGGTAAAACGGGTGTGGCTATATCGAACAGGGCATTCACATTCATTCCTTTTACCAAACCCTCTCCCATCCGCAATGCCTGGTTAAGTTGTTCTTTTTTGAACAGCAGTGTTCTTTCCAATCCGTTTAATTCCTTCGCATATTTTTTAGCCTTACTTGTGTGTTTTGCTTCCGTTTTGCGTTTTTCCAGAGAACTAATCAGCAAATCAAGTACTTTAAGGAAATAGTTGCAAGCTGCTTCAATCCTGGGTTGCAGGGATTGATAGCCATCTTCTTTACACGATGATAACAGGGCGGAAAGCTGCTTACCAAATTTTTCGCCCACCCGGGCTTCTTCTTCTACTTTTTCGAGCATATGCTTTGCCCAGTCGCCCGATTTATCTTTTACCGGAATCAGGGAATTACCACGCGCTTCATAATGATTCCGAAAAGCGGTGCCAAGTTTATCCCATTGAAAAGCTTCTTCAATCAAACGCAGCACAAAAAAGGCCTGCTCCTGTTGCAACCGTTCCCGCAGGTTAGTGGAAGCTTCTTCTGATTGGGAGAAGGCGATCACCTGGGGGTCAGTCATGATGCTGCCCGGATGAATGCGTGAATACAATACCAGTCCCTCCAAAGAAGTCAGTCTGCTCAATGCTACATACACCTGACCTGCTGCGAAAGAGGCTCCGGCATCGATAATCGCTTTCTCAAAAGTCAATCCCTGACTTTTATGAATGGTAATGGCCCAGGCCAGTCTCACGGGATACTGAATGAAACTCCCGATGGTTTCTTCTTCCACTGTTCCTATTTCGCGGTTATAGTGATACCGGATATTTTTCCAGGTTTCTTTTTCTATTTGCAATTCACCAGTTTCCCCCGGAAACCGCACGCAAATTTCATCATAAGTAATAGTGCTGATGACGCCGATCTTTCCGTTGAAAAACCGGCGGTTCTCGCCCTTGTCATTTTTTACAAACATCACCTGTGCGCCCTTCTTCAGCACCAATTGACTTTCGGCCATTACGGATCTCGAATCAAAATCACCAGTCACTTCAGCTTCATAAGCGTATTGGAAGCCGGACAATTTATGCAGCTCCTGTTTATTAATCGTATCGGCTCTTACATTGTGGGTAGTAAGCGTGATGTACTGTTGTCCGCGGGGAGATTGAAAATCCGGATCGTAATGTTCATGCAGGATGTCCAGCTCATGCTGGGTTACCCCATTATTTCGAATGCTATTCAACAGGTCAATGAAAGCAGCATCTTTTTGCCGGTATATCTTTTTCAGGGAAAGATATACCATGGAACTATTCTTCAAAACCTGCGCGTCAAAAAAGAAAGGACTCTTATACTGATTCTTTAGCGTTTCCCATTCTGTTTTATTAACAACGGGAGGAAGCTGGTGAAGGTCTCCGATAAAAAGAACCTGTATGCCTCCGAAGGGCTGGGGTCTTTTCCGGTAAAACCGGAGTACGGTATCCATGGCATCCAGCGTATCGGACCGCAGCATGCTGACTTCATCGATCACCAGCAGATCCAGTTCCTGTAAAAGATCTTTTTTGGATGCAGAAAAGCGGATGTTTTTCAGGAGGGTTTGCTCATTGGCGATAGGGCCAGACTGGTTCCAGTTGTTCCAGTTTCCGGGCATAAAGGGTTGGAAGGGTAATTGAAAGAACGAATGCAGGGTAACCCCGCCTGCGTTAATGGCGGCAACACCAGTAGGTGCTACAATAGCCATATGCTTGCTGCAATGTTCCCTGATATATTTCAGAAAGGTTGTTTTACCTGTGCCTGCTTTCCCGGTAAGAAAAATATGCTGAGCCGTTTGGTTAACAAACTGCAGGGCAAGTTGAAAATCTGCATTGGAAAGGTCTGTTTCCGGCATGGGGCAATATAAGAAATGAAATGGAATGCAAAAGAGTAAAAATATTTTCTATAGCCAGCTGCACAATGCTTTAAATTGTATCTTAAGTGATTAAATCAGGTGTTCGTTGAATTATTCCGAAGTCAATTCCTGTTGCTGTAATAAACGAATCCCGAAATGCGGAATATGCATACTATCCATAAAATTTATATATTGGTTCTATGAAAGCATTACTTATCCTTTGCTTCAGCTGTTGCTGCTTATATTCCTTCTCCCAAAACAAAGAATCTTTTTATGTTTTGGATTCCAACTGGAAACAGACGGTGGCGGATTCTGCCAAATACCTGTTGTGGATTCATGTAAATGATGATGGCAACTGGGAATACAATTATTACCATATGTGGGGATCCATGATCAAAATGGAAACATTTAAAGATCATGAAGGCACGCAACGGAATGGATTGGCTTGTTATTATTATAAAACAGGAAACCTGGACTCCGTTGGGCATTATAAGAATGGGAAAAAAGATGGACCCTTTTATAAATACGCCTATTTACCTCATGATTCTTTGAGAATGACGACGGAATATTATTTTACGAATGACAGCCTGATCAATTCCATAGATTATAGCAGGGATACATCAGTAAAAGAAAATGATAAAGATACGCTGGGTGACAAGGAATCAGCATATGTTGGAGGTATTTCCCAATGGCAGCGGTTTTTAGGAAAAAACCTTCATTACCCTGACAGGGCAATGGATCGGGAAGTTCAAGGTGAAGTAAGGATAGTTTTTATAGTAGATGAGCATGGAAATAGTATAGAGCCTGTCATTTCAAAGTCGGTTGAATATTCATTAGACAGGGAATCGCTCCGCATGATCAGGCTTTCCGGAAAATGGGAACCAGGTTTAAAACACGGAGAACCGGCAAAAACGTATAAAATCCAACCTTTCCGGTTCGTACTGCAATCTTCCTGAGACTACCGAACCATTAACACTTTCCATTGTTTATCTTTCATGCCCTCTGCATTAAAAAAAACAGTTGTTCTCGGCGCTTCGGATAATCCCGAAAGGTATAGCAACATGGCTATAAAGAAATTGCGCGCACACGGTCATCCTGTAGTTGCTATTGGTAAAAGAAAAACAACAGTGGAAGATGTGGCCATTCATCAGGAGACCAACGCCATTCCGGATGTTGATACCATCACCCTTTATCTGAATCCAACCAATCAGAAAGCTTATTACGATTTTATTTTGTCGCTACATCCCAAAAGAATCATTTTCAATCCGGGTGCAGAAAATGCAGAACTGGAAAAACTGGCTAAGGACAAGGGTATTCAAACGCAGGAGGCGTGTACACTGGTGCTGCTTTCTACGGGGCAGTTTTGATCGCTGAACGGGAAACACTGAATATGGTTAATGATTGATGGACTTTATGTGTAGATCCGCACTTTATACGAAACATTCTCCATTTTCCAAAATTGGGAATCCTTGCAATTACAACATTTCAAAACAATTTAACCCCCTCTTTCTCGTTTTTACAGGTTAGGATCCTTCTCCCAACAGAGCAGGGATCCTGATCGGATGAATACCCTGAAAACCATTCTTTGCGGATACAGCCTGCTGATCAGTCTTTTGCTTTCTGCACAGGAAAAAACATTCCCTCAGCATATCCCTTACCATACAAAAATGGAAGTCAGTACCGAAGCACTGGAAAGATTATTTCATTCCAGCGGAACTTTTACGCTAAAACTTTCTCCTTCCTTCATATTAAACGGTAGTATCCAAAACCGCATAGACAAAGGGCCTTTGGTCATTACGCTTTTAATCAAAACAGAAAATCTGCAGGGAGCGATGCTGAGTTTATCGCGGTCAATCCGGCAGGATGGTGCTATTCAATATACAGGTCATCTGCTCAAGCTTCATGATCCGGACGGCATGTTGCTGGTAGAAAAAGATAAACAATATTATTTCATCCGTTCAGAACAACGATATCTGGTTGCAGAATAAAAAGTTGCGGAATGAAAAATGAAATACCCTATATGTTTTTATTCCTGTTCCTGTGTATGGGAAATGGAATAAACGCGCAGGTTCCCTTGCTCAACAGCTATCCTCCAGCTGCTGCCACGGTTTTTCTTGATTTTGACGGCGCTTCAATAGAAGGAACGCTGTGGAATGAAAAAGGAAAAATTGTTGC
>JAYVXJ010000013.1:0-2840 GCA_043785285.1 Chitinophagaceae bacterium | reverse complement strand
AGGTGTTGGGTAAAGTAGATGATTTCACGCAGGAAGAAAGAATTGATTTGTATGATACCATTGGATTAGGTGCATTGAAATTTTTCCTGTTGCGGGTGGATCCCAAAAAACGGATGATTTTTAATCCGGATGAATCAATTGACTTTCACGGATTCACAGGACCTTTTGTGCAGTATACGCATGCTCGTATCAAATCTATTTTAAGAAAAGAAAACAGTAACGAATATACCGGCGACAAATCATTACCCTTGCTTCCGCTGGAAAAAGAACTGATCATTAACCTGGAAAAATATACAATAGTGCTTCAGCAGGCCTGTCAGGAAATGAACCCTTCGCTGGTAGCGAACTATGCTTTTAGTCTTGCAAAAATTTTCAACTCCTTTTATGTGGAGCATTCCGTAGGCCGTGCCGAATCAGAGGATAAAAAGCAACTGCGGCTTCGCATTTGTCAACTCACCGCCATCGTGCTGAAATCCGCAATGGGCTTATTAGGGATCAGGGTGCCGGAGCGGATGTAAATCAATTCCTTGCTCTCTGAAAGCGTACAGCCCATGTATCGAAACCGGACAGTTCAAACCAGCCTATCCTTCGTAAGTGGAAGAAGGATAAGGAAATAACAATTTGGCATTTTTTTGGCTCCACCCATGAATATCCTTTTTAGTAATAAGCTTACATCCAACTCAACGTAAAGAATGCTCAAAAACTACCTGATCATCGCTCTGAGAACCATCCGGAAAAACAAAATTTTTTCCTTCATTAATATTCTGGGACTGGCCATTGGTATCAGTGCTTCACTGGTAATATACCTGCTGGTCGATTATCATTTCAGCTTTGACCAATTTGAAAAGGATGGGGGCCGGATCTACCGGGTAGTTTCAGATTTTAACTTCTCCGGGGAAATTTATCATAATTCGGGTGTCACAATTCCAATGGGCGGTGCGGTACGCAGGGAGGTTTCCGGTATTGAAGAAGCAGCGCCTGTTTACACCAGTGATGTTGGTACGAAAGTGAGTGTGCCCGCTGCAAACAAGCCGGAACCTGTTGTATATAAAAACCAGGGCAATATTGTGTTTGCCGACTCCGCCTATTTTAATCTGATCGGTTACGAATGGATTGCAGGAACTGCCAAAAAATCGCTGCAACAGCCTTACCAGATGGTATTGACGGTCTCAAAGGCAAAATTGTATTTCCCGGAATTGAAACCTGAACAGATTATCGGTAAGGAGCTTTATTTAAATGATACGGTACATACGACCATTACCGGTATTGTAAAAGACATTCCCTATAACACGAACTTTACCTTTACCACATTCATATCCAGGGCTACACTGGAACAAACCAGCCTGAAACCCGGTGACTGGGATGATTGGGGTAATACCAATGGCGCTTCTCAACTGTATGTGAAGTTGTTTGCCGGCACTACCAAAGCGCAGATAGAAAGCCAGCTTAAAAGCCTGTATAAAAAATACCATAAGCCCGATTCGCAGGATCACAGCATCACCAGGCATTCCCTGCAGCCCCTGGCGGATGTGCATTTCAATTCAGACTACGGCGCTTACGATATACCGGTTGCCCATAAACCTACCCTGTACGGCCTGCTGGCCATTGCCGTCTTTTTGTTGCTGCTGGGTTGTATCAATTTCATCAACCTGACTACAGCGAATGCCGCAAAGCGTGCAAAAGAAATCGGTATCCGTAAAACCATGGGCAGTTCAAGAAAACAGCTGATCATACAGTTCCTGAATGAAGCTTTTTTATTAACGCTGGCAGCGACTCTGTTATCTGTTGCATTAACCCCACTGATATTAAAAGCATTTTCAGGTTTTATTCCCCATGGATTACATTTCAGTCCGGAGAAACAGCCGGGAATTTTTTTATTCTTAATCGGACTGCTGATGGTGGTTACCCTGCTTTCCGGTTTTTATCCTTCCCTTATCCTTTCGGGCTACAAACCAATACTGGTTTTGAAGAACCATGCCTATAACAATACCGGCAAAACACGGCAGGCTTGGCTGCGCAAATCATTAACGGTTTCGCAGTTTGTGATTGCGCAGGTATTTATCATGTGCACCATACTGGTAAGCAAACAAATCTCCTATGCACTGAATAAAGACCAGGGATTTAAGAAAGAAGCCATCCTGTATTTCAATACCAACTATTACGATACGTCAAAAAGCAATAAATATATCTTAATGGATAAGCTGAAGGCCATACCGGAAATAGCCATGGTAAGCCTTTGCAGTAATCCGCCATCCTCAAACAATACCTGGAGCGGCACCATGAAATATAAAGATGGTAAAAAAGAGATTGAGACCGATGTGCAGCAAAAATATGGCGATACCAATTACCTGAAATTGTACGGATTGAAATTACTTGCCGGTACAAACCTGGCCAGCTCGGATACGGTAAACGCCTTCCTCATCAATGAAACCTATGCGCATATCCTCGGTTTTCTGCAACCGCAACAGGCCATCGGAAAATATATTGAATGGAGTGATAAAAAAATTCCCATACAGGGCGTGGTAGCAGACTTTAACCAACGATCCCTGCATGAACCCATCAAGCCGCTGATAATAGGAAGCTGGACAAATTCCGAGCGCAACATCAGCATTGCCCTGCGGCTGCAAAATGAAGCGGGTACCAACTGGGAAACCGCTATCGGTAAAATAGAAAATGCCTGGGAAATCGTATACCCTAAGGATGATTTTCAGTACCGGTTTTTCGATGAAGAAATGGCTAAATATTATACTGCGGAGCAGCATATATCCGGGTTGCTGATGTGGGCAACGGGGCTTGCTGTTTTTATCAGCTGTCTCGGCCTGCTGGGTCTGGTGATTTAC
>JAYVXJ010000012.1:0-2842 GCA_043785285.1 Chitinophagaceae bacterium | reverse complement strand
GCGTTGTTCTTGCTTCTTTCCAGAAATCAAGTGGCACCAGCATCGCCATATCGCAGCGAAAGCCATCTATATCGCAGCTATCCACCCAGAACTTCATGCACCGGATCATGGTTTCCCGAAGTAATGGAAGGTCGTAATTCAGATCAATAACATCCTGCCAACCATGTGCATCAAAAAAATGTCCATCGGCATTCCTGCGGTAAAATTCCGGATGCCCGGTTGTCCAACAATGATCCCAACCGGTATGATTGGCGACCCAATCTATGAGTACGTAGAATCCCAGCCGGTGCGCTTCCTGCACCAGCGATTTAAACTCTTCCAGGGATCCGAATTCCGGGTTGACAGATAAATAATCAGAACAGGCATAGTAACTACCCAGAGAACCCAGGCGTCCTTTCCCACTTATGGGTGTAATGGGCATGAACCAAAGTATTTCAATTCCCATATGGCGCAATCGGGGTAAATGAGCTTCGAAAGCACGGAAGCTTCCTTCTGCTGTATACTGTCGCAGGTTCACTTCATAAATATTCGAATCTACACTCCAGGAAAGAGGATGAAAAACGGAGTCCATGAGGAGAAAGTAAAAAGGAAAAATTAAAAATTAAAAAGGGAAGATACGAAAGCTGTTCTATCGGTTTTGGGTTGGGAGCAAACAATCCTGCAGGCTTCTTAACTTTGTCCCCGACATGAAGACTTTCCAGATTCCACTCAGTTACCGCAGTCCCCTGATCACAGCGGTTAAGCAGAAACGCCGGGCGGCAGATAAGATGAAGAAAGATTTCACTCCTACCCTGCTCGATTTCGGACCACTGCATATTTACCTTGCCCGGCATTTTGGATTTTGTTATGGCGTGGAAAATGCCATCGATATTGCTTTCCGGACCGTAGATGAAAATCCCGGAAAAAATATTTTCCTGCTGAGTGAGATGATCCATAATCCGCAGGTGAACCGGGACTTGCAAAGCCGGGGTATACGATTTTTACAAAATACAGGCGGCCGGCAGCTCATCCCCTTTGATGCTTTACAACCAGGGGACATTGTGATCACTCCTGCATTCGGTACCAGTCTGGAAATTGACGCGATACTGAAGTCAAAGCAAATTCATACGCAACAATACAATACTACCTGTCCCTTTGTGGAAAAAGTCTGGAACCGGTCAGGACAAATCGCAGAGAAAAATTTTACTGTGATCATTCATGGTAAACCCGGGCATGAAGAAACGCGGGCCACCTTCTCCCGTGCCGCCGCGGGCGGTCCTTCTCTGGTGATCCGGGATATGGAAGAAGCCACGCTGCTTGCGGGGTTTATCCGCCATGAACAGGAGCCCGCTGTGTTCTATGAAACGTTTAAAGACCGTTACAGTAAAGGCTTTGATCCGTCCCGGGACCTGGAGCGTATCGGCGTGGTAAATCAAACCACTATGCTGGCTTCGGAAACGCAGCGAATTGCAGATTTCCTGAAGCAGGTTATCCTTAATTACCATTCCACCGGTGAACAAGCAGAAGCAACCGTTTTTGCCGATACCCGCGATACACTATGTTATGCTACAAACGATAATCAGTCGGCTGTTAACGTCATGCTGCAAACTCCGGCTGATCTGGCAATCGTTGCAGGCGGTTACAATTCTTCCAATACATCTCACCTGGTGGAATTGTGCGAAAAACAATTACCCGCCTATTTCATCAGCTCGGAAGAAAAAATATTATCTGCAACAGAAATCCTTCATTTCGATCTTCATCAGCATCAGGAAATAGTGCATACTGATTATCTGAAAGGAAATGATCCGTTAAAAATCGTCCTGACCAGCGGAGCATCCTGTCCCGATGCAATAGTGGAATCTGTAATTTGCCGCCTGGCGGGATTTTTTGAAGGAAGCCGTTCTGTGGAGATGCTGGTGAAGCAGTTTCTTTGAGAAGTTGACGGTTGACGGTTGACCGTTGATGGACATCAGGTGCAAATCCGAACACAAAGGCGGTCAACGGTCAACCGTCAACCAATTAATCACTGCATATGAAATCCTTTCAAAAATTTCGTATTGAAATTCCCGCTACGGAATTGTTCATCCTGCATTAGTTGCAGGTGGAAGGGGATGGTCGTTTTTATGCCTTCGATCACGTACTCCGTCAGTGCCCGATGCATCGTATCGATGGCTTCGTTGCGGGTGCGTGCTACCGCAATAATCTTAGCGATCAGTGAATCATAATAAGGCGGAATGGTATAACCGGCATATACATGCGAATCCACACGGATACCATGCCCTCCCGGCTGATGAAGCGTAGTGATTCTGCCCGGAGAAGGACGGAAATCATTATACGGATCTTCTGCGTTGATACGGCATTCGATGGCGTGACCCTGGGGTTCGTAATTCACACCGCTGATGGTTTCTCCTGCGGCGATTTTGATCTGCTCTTTGATCAGATCAAAATTGACAACTTCCTCCGTAACGCAATGTTCCACCTGGATCCGGGTATTCATTTCCATGAAATAAAAATTGCGGTCTTTATCTACCAGGAATTCGACCGTTCCGACGCTTTCATAATTAATGGCTGTTGCAGCTTTGATAGCAGATTCTCCCATTCGCTGCCGGAGTTCCCGGGTCATGAACGGGGAAGGAGATTCTTCCACCAGTTTTTGATGGCGCCGTTGGATGGAACAATCGCGTTCACTCAAATGACAAACCGTTCCGTACTGGTCTCCTGCCACCTGTATTTCAATATGACGGGGTTGCTCAACAAATTTCTCCATGTATATCCCGTCGTTCTTGAAAGAAGCGCCTGCTTCCGCCTTGGCTGTATTAAATGCATGCTCCATCTCGGATTCTTCCCAAACAACGCGCATACC
>JAYVXJ010000011.1:0-9325 GCA_043785285.1 Chitinophagaceae bacterium | reverse complement strand
GCTGCTTGTGCAAGACGGCGTTTTTGGCACGTTGTAACCGCGGAGCTTAATATATTGTTTTAGGAAACCCTTGATTTGGTAAGGTATCGCTAAGCCTGATGGTTTAATTAGGAGTCAATTAGTTAAAAAAAAGGAAAATGGAAAAATTGGCAATTATTGGTTGCGGCACAATGGGTCATTCTATTGCATTGAGTGCTGCATGGAGAGATATACCCGTTAAAATGTATGGAATAAATAATGCAGATACGGATCGGGGAAAATGGGAAATAGTCAGGAAACTTGAAACGCTATCTCAAAGTGGTTTGTTAAACGGAGGGAACTTGAACAAATTAAAAACAGGATAGCGACTACTACTTCAATGGATGAAGCTGTAAAAAAAAAGCTCATTTATTATTGAAACCATTCCGGAAAATATTGATTTGAAGAAAGAACTTTTTCGGCATCTGGATAATATTTGTGGAAGCGATGTAATTTTAGCTGGTAATACTTCAGCATTAAGCCCCTCAGCTCTTGCTTCAGTAACGTTAGCTCCTGAAAGGGTAGTGGTAACTCACTTTTGGAACCCTGCTCACCTTATTCCGCTTGTTGAAGTCGTGCGTGGCGAAAAAACCAATGATGGTACGGTGAAACGTGCGCTGGCGTCATTTACAGCATCGGGCGCAGAATGTCTGTAACAGGACCGTTTGCTTCTGCAGATATGGGAGGCCTGGATGTTTTTGCCTCAGTTTCAGATTATTTGTTTGGTAATCTCTGTAAAGCAGAGAGTTCCCTTCCAACTTTGAAGAACCTTGTAGAAAATAACAATCTTGGAAGCAAGACCGGAAAGGGATATTATACCTGGGATCTTTCTTTTTCTGAACAAATGAACAATAGAAGAGAGATGGAGTTAATTCGTTTCCTGAAGCAATATGATTAACCCTCCTGGTAGGTCAGATCATGGGGATAACCAGGATATAGAAACTAATATCCCATCTGTAGAATAGTATTGGGATTTTGAAATATAGTAGTATATATCCCGTTGACTAATTTGTATTTTTAAAAGGGGAATAAAATGCACTTAATTTAAAAAACTATTCTTTATGGAAAAGAATGAGAGTTTAAGCATCAAAAAAAAATTTGATGAAGATGGATATGTTTTTTTGCCGGGATTCCTTGCTAAAGATGAAGTTGATCTGATTAACAAAAAATTTGACCAATTTATAAAAGAAAGGGTTTCCCATTTACCGGCCAGGCATGTGTTTTATGAAGATGATCATGATCCGGGAACCTTAAAGCAATTGCAGGATCTGCACACTTACGATCCTTATTATTCTGAAATGTTATTCGGGGATAGGTTTAAAGGGATTGCGGAGATTTTATTGAACGATAAGGTAATAGGCAAGAACCTGGAATATTTTAATAAACCACCCCGAATCGGAAAACCGACACCGGCTCACCAGGATAACTACTATTTTATGCTTAATCCACCGCTGGCTGTAACCATGTGGATGGCCCTTGAAGATGTAGATGAGGAGAATGGTTGTGTCCGTTACATTAAAGGTTCACATCTCAGGGGCATGCGCCCGCATGGAAAAACGAAAACTCCGGGATTTTCGCAAGGTATTTCCGATTATGGTGAACATGAAGATTTAAAAAAGGAGGAGATTGCTTTTCCCGCGAGACCCGGTGATCTGTTAATACATCATTCTATGACGATACATAGGGCTGATGGCAATAGAAGCAATTTACGTTCCCGTAAAGCAGTGGGGTTTATCTACTTTGCACAGTCTGCAAGTGAAGACCTTGAAGCAAAAGCTGCTTACCAGAAGCAGTTGAATGAAATCAGATTCCAATAGTAAATTCACAATAATTTGTCATAGTTTCCGCCGGTCATCGAACATGCTGCCCATCGCAAAGGTTGCGCCCGCAGGAAAAAGGCGGCAGGCGCCAGGTCCAGTCAAAGGGTTTAAATCTTCATCCCGGGCGTTAGGGAAATGAGCCCTTTAAATACCAAACTTACTACTGATCATCAGAAATGATAAATGATGTTTTGTTGAAAGATAGTATTATAAATATACAGGAAAGTAAAGGAATATGAATTCCATGTCGGCTACTTTTGGTAACCGCATATCATAACGGGAGATTAAGTAAATTAAATTAACATAATGAAGGGAAATACAGGTTTTAAGGATATCCAGGTTGGTATTGTAGGATTAGGATTGATGGGAAGCAGTATTATTACTTCACTTTTGGCAGCAGGGCATACGGTAAAGGCGATAACTCCGCTTCCTGATGAAAAAAAAATAGTACTTGCAAGAATTGCAGGTCAGCTTATTCAAAGTGAAAAATGCGGGCTCTTGGTAAAACCCATTGAGCACTATTTGTCTTTGTTAACAATTTCAGATGATTACAGAGAGCTGAATCATTGCAGTTTGGTAGTTGAATGCGTCATAGAAGATATTGAAATTAAGGAAACCGTATTACAAAAGATTGTAACATCAATCGGCTCAGATACCGTTTTAGCGAGTAATACCTCGGCCATACCGATCAGTGTTCTGCAAAAGGTTATTGCATATCCTGAGCGATTTATTGGCATTCATTGGGCGGAGCCCGCTTTTGCCACAAGATTTCTTGAAATTATTTGCGGGGAGCAAACTTCGGCTCAGACTGCTGATTGGGTATTTGAAATTGCACGCCATTGGGGAAAGGAACCTACGCTGCTTAGAAGGGACATCAGGGGATTTATTACTAACCGTTTAATGTATTCGGTATATCGGGAAGCTTTGAGCCTTGTAGGCAGTGGCCAAACATCTATTGAAGATGCAGATAAGGCCTTCAGGTATGACGCGGGCTCATGGATTACATTGATGGGAATTTTCCGCAGGATGGATTTCATGGGTTTAAAAGATTATCCGGTTATATTTAATTCTTTATTCCCGATTTTGAATAATACCGATGAGGTGCCGGCAATAATGCAAAATTTAGTGGATAGGAGTGCCGGGGACGCCCGGAATCATAAAAGATTTTATGGATACACTGCGGAAGAAACCAAAAATTGGGATGAGGCCTTTGCTTCTTTTAATCAGGATATATATCAGTTTGCAGCGAAGTATCCGTCTGAATCAATGGTAAAGGAATTAGGATAAACTATTTAGTGTACTCCTAAAGCAGTGTATCGGTATAAAATCGCTAAAAATATTCAGGTCAAAAGATATTTATGGAATGGGAAGGAATTAAGAAAGAGCCGTTATTGATCATAGGAGAAGGAAAACTGGCATATAGTGTTTCTGTTTGTTTTTTGCAGTCAGGTTATCCCGTGACCTTGTGTTCCGAGAATAAGGATGATGCAGTTGAGAATATTAATATTCACTTTGCTGATTTGAACGAAAATAGTTTTCGACGGGCCGACTGGCCGGTGTTGGAAGTCACGGATACCTTAGATGGCAAGCTGCATAACAAACTGGTTTTTGTAGTTACGGAGGAAGATGTAATAAAAAAAAGATCGTTGATCCGGCAATTAGAAAAGAAATTGCCCTTAAGCTCGGTAATAGCAATAAATTCAGAGAGCATTCCGCTTAGTGTTTTGCAGGAAGGTTGCAAATGCCCGGATCGCGTTATTGGTGTTAATTGGACGGAACCTGCTCACACTACGTATTTTCTGGAGATCATATCCAATAGTAAGAGTAATACAACATTGGTTGATTATATATTTCGACAGGCAAAAATGTATTGGAACAAAGATCCTTATATTATTTCCCATGATCTTGGAATCCGTGCTAAAATGATGGCCGCAATGACAAGAGAAGCCTTTTATCTGGTGGAAAATGGATTTGCCTCCATGGAAGATATAGATCGTGCCTGCAGGAATGATCCTGGATATTATTTGCCATTTGCAGGAAATTTCAGGTACATCGATCTGATGGGTGGCGCATTAGGCTTTAGCCAGGTGATGAAGGTTTTGAACCCTGAATTGTCAAAGTCCCGAAAGGTTCCGGAATTTTTTACCGATTTTATTCAAAAAGGAGAGCAATCCATGGACAATAATAAAGGTATATACGAATACAATCCGGGTGACATGGAAAAATGGAAGGAAACATTCAGGAAGTATAGTTACCAGATACAGGCAATCATGGATAAATATCCCTTTAAGTACAGGGAAACGCATTCTTCCGAATAAAAAGAATAAAGCATTAAATTAATAATTGAATCAAATGAATTTATGAACAAGCGATTTATTATTGATTCGCATCTTGACCTTGCCATGAATGCGATTGAATGGAACCGGGATCTCACCCTTCCGTTGGATCAAATCAGGCTAAGGGAAATGAATTTGAAGGATAAGAATGACCGGGGTAGAGGTACGGTATGTCTTCCCGAATTGAGAAAGGGGAGGATTGGGTTGGTGGTGGCCACCCAACTGGCCCGTTTTAATCCTTCCGGAAGAACCAGTATAACCAGCTGGAATTCTCCGCAGCAGGCATGGGCAATGACTCAGGCGCAGCTTGCCTGGTACCGGGAGATGGAAGCTTTGGGTGAAATGGTGCAGGTTACCAATCTTGAACAATTGGAAAATCATTTAACCTTGTGGGAGGATATCCGAATAGCGGATGAAAAAAAGCCGGTAGGATATATTTTAAGCCTGGAAGGCGCAGATTCTTTGGTGGATGTTTCCTATTTACACCGGGCTTATCAGTATGGACTAAGGGCTGTGGGACTTTCCCATTTTGGTCCCGGCAGGTATGCACCGGGTACGAAGATGGAAGGCCCGGTAACCGGTTTAGGGATTGAACTATTAAAAGAAATGAGCAGGCTGAATCTGATCCTGGATGTAACCCACCTTACGGATGAGGGATTTAGCCAGGTGATGGAAATATATCAGGGCCCAGTATGGGCAAGTCATCACAATGTCAGAAAAATAACGCCTTCGCAACGGCAGCTTACAGATGGGCAGATAAAACTTTTGATTGAACGCGATGCGGTTATTGGAGGAATGCTGGATTGCTGGGCCATGGACAGCCGTTTTATAGATGCCGTTTCAGATCCTTGGCAATTGAATATTAAACTCGAAAAGCTGGTGGATCATTGGGATCATATCTGCCAGATTTCCGGTAATAGTCTGCACGTTGCTATAGGGACTGACCTGGATGGAAATTTCGGAACAGAGCAATCTCCCTGGGATTTAAATTCAATTTCAGATCTTCAGAAATACCAGCATATTCTTGCCTCCCGCGGATATAAAACAGAAGACATAGACAATATATTTCATAAGAACTGGCTTAGGTTTTTGCGAAAGGCCTGGCGTTAACCTTACCATCAAATTTTCTAAAGATGACATCACATATAAAGGCAGGAGCCGCAAAAGTTAATATTACCCCGCCTTTGGGTACATTGATCAATGGTGATTTTATTACGCATTATGCCAGGTATCTGCATGAAGATCTGTATGCGAAAGCGATCGTGTTAAAATATGAAAACACAGAGACGGCCATTGTGGTGGTGGATATATGTGCTATGCCTAAAGATTTTCTGGACGGGCTCAGAGCTGAGATATCAAAGAAGACAGCAATAAGCATTAGTCATATCCTTATTTCAAGTACGCACACTCATTTTGCAGGTTCAATATCGCCTCTTCTTTTAGTGCCGGCTGACCTGCCATACCGGCAACAACTTCCGCATATGATTTTGAAAGCTGTTCAGCAGGCGCAAAAAAATCTAAGGCCGGCAAAATTAGGGTTTGGCGCCGTTAATGCTCCTGAACACGTCGTGTGCAGGCGTTATTTTATGAAGTCCGGATATGCAGCCCATAATCCGGTTACAGGTGGCCTGGATAAAGTAAAAACCAATCCATTTGGCGATGAAGCTCAAATTGAAAAACGAGTTTCCCGCGTCGATACCGCATTGAGTTTTGTCGCTATTCAGGGAATGGATAATCAATGGATCAGTTTGCTCGCCAATTATTCAATGCATTATGTAGGCGACTGCAAAGCAGGTACTATAACCGCAGATTATTTTGGCGTATTCTCAAAACATATCGCCACCAAACTGAATGCCGGGGAGGATTTCGTTGGTATCATGAGTAATGGAACAAGCGGAGAAGCCAGTATCTGGGATTTCATTGAACCGGACCGTTATCCCAAAGCTGACTTTGAAAAAAGCCTGCTGATTGGAAATGACCTGGCGGAAAAAGTTTTTCAGGCAGTCCACGATATTCATTGGGAAACCGATCCTGTCCTATCTGTTCTTTATGATGAAATACCGGTTCATGTCCGTAAGCCATCATCAGATGAATTGGAAGAAGCCAGATTTACTGTGGCTGAAACCGATTATGAAAAAATCACCATCTATGAAAATCCTAAAATCAACTTCGATCAGCTTCGGAGACTGTATGCCCGGGAACAGGTTTTATTAAATGAATATCCGGATACGATCTTATTTCCCGTACAGGCTATAAAAATCGGAACAGGGGTTATCGGGTGCTTGGGCGGAGAGTTTTTTGCAGAAACCGGTCTATGGCTTAAAGAAAAATCCGGTATAGATAAATATTTTACCATCTGCTTTTCAAATGGCTATACAGGTTATGTGCCCCCCGCGCATGAACTGGAAAAAGGCGGATATGAAACCTGGCGTTGTCGTTCCAGTTATCTTGAATCGGGGGCAGAAAATGCCATCCGGAATAAATTGCTTCAATTGATACATCGGCTTTAATCAACCTGTTTCAGTTTATTGCTTAGGATGAAGTCTTTGTTGAGACATCTGTTTACATTTAAAAAATTCCTTTATGCATCCGGTCTACTGCCAGATTAGCAAGATTGGATTAGGATGCGTGACTTTTGGCAGGGAGATTGATAAAAAAGCCTCATTCACCATGATGGATCATGGATTTGAGCGCGGTATTACGTTCTTTGATACGGCCGCAGCTTATGGAGATGGCATTTCCGAAAGTATAGTAGGTGAATGGCTGGTTGTAAATCCCCGGGCTGCGGCCTCAATAATGGTTGCCACAAAAATATTACCTCCCTTCTCGCCGGAAAACATAACCGCATCGGTTGACCTGAGCCTGAAACGAATTGGAACGGATACGATCGATCTGCTTTATTTTCACAGATGGGATCCTTCCGCAGACGTAGCTGCTATGTTGAAGACGATGAACGATCTGGTGGAAAATGGCAAAGTCCGATCTCCTGGTGCCAGCAACTTTACAGCGGAACAACTTCGTAATACGCTTCAACTTCAAAAGGATCACGGGTTTGCGAAGCTTGGTTTTGCTCAGAATAATCATAACGTCGCGGTTAGTGATATAAATGAGGAATTCCGCCGGGTATGCACTGCACATGATATCCGCATCATCACCTATAGCCCGCTGGGCGCTGGTTTTTTAACTGGGAAGCACCAGCGCGGTGTGCAGTCGGGTTCCCGGTTTGCACTGGTACCAGGACATCAGGAGATTTATTTTCAGGAAACGGCAAATCGTCGTTTCGCTAAACTTCAACAATTGGCTTCCAGGTCGGGACACACGACAACCCACCTCGCGCTGGCATGGGCCATGCATCAGCCGGGAGTGACTTCCGTACTCATAAGCGGTCGGGTTCCCGCTCATATTGACCAGGCGTTTGCCGCTTTGGCTTTTGATGCTCCTGATCTTTTAGATAAGATTGATTTAACTTGAAAAAATCTTTAATGCGGATGAGTGAAAGTGGCGTGAAAATTTTTACAGGATCATTTACTATGCATTCGGGTTTTGAAGAATAGTATTACAAAATGAAATAAAAGCAGCGTAAAACATGCCTGATCCGACCACCAATGCTGTTGCGCCCGAACGCGCTGCAGGCATATTGTCCGATGAACACGCTGATCCGAAGTATCAGAATCGTAATGTGCTGATATATGCCACCCTGGTATCGCTGACCTATTTGGCTGCTCCAGTACTTTATATTGGCATACAGGCGGGGCTTTTCAAACGGTTGCATGCCTCCAATGCCATGGCTAATCTTCCAAGTACGGTGTACGCGGCAATGGCATGGTTCCCGGTGATCATCGCCTGGTTATTTCCTCAGGCACGCCTCCTGAAAAAAACGATGAGCCTTGCCTATGGCCTGATGTCTCTGACGGGTGTGATGATTGCTGTTTTGATGATTTCTCAGCCGTCAAACGAAATCATCATTTGGTCCCTTGTCGTTCAAGCCGCACTATTAGGAGGCAGTAATGGTGTGCTGAGTATTCTCAATTGGGAGGCACTGGACCGGGGTGTTTCCGAAAGGCTCAGAGGTAAGGCCCTCGGGCTTGCCTTTGGATTGGGACCGGCCTTTGCTGTTGTCGGTTCTCTATTTGCGCAATTGCTGCTGAATGGAAAACTCTTCGGATGGCAGCCGCCTCAATGGCTTTCATTGAACTATTACCCATATAATTATGCAATATTATTTGGCACCTGCGCGGTTTGTATGGGTCTTGCTGCATTGCTCGTGCACTTCTACCGGATTCCTTTGCCTAAGGTGGATACGGAACGGGAACCTTTTCCTATTGCAGTACTGGGAGGACTCAAAGGGATGATCACCAACCGGGTATTACTTATCGCCTGTATAGCTTACCTGCTCGTTTACTGTGGTAACATGGTGCAGAATAACATGAATATTTTCACCAGGATATCCGTTGGAAGAGCACCGGAGGACCTGGTCGGATATCAGCTTGCGCTCCGGTTTTCATTCAAGATGCTGGCTGGCTTTTTACTGGGATGGTTGTTGATCCGCACCAATCCCAAGGTTCCGCTTCTCGTAACAGTAGGCTTCCAAATAGCGGGCGTTCTTTGGGTGTTGCTGGTGCCGGGATATTGGTTCATGCTCGCCTTCGGTTTAATGGGTGCAGGCGAATTGTTTGGCGTGTATTACATCAACTACCCGGTCTGTTGTTCACCGAAATCACAGGTCCGGAAAAATATTGCCTTCCTGGGTCTGATATCTTCCTCAGTCGGTCTGGCGCCTATGTTATACGGATGGATTTCCGATACCTGGAGCCTGAGAGCTAGTTTCTGGGCTGCCACGGTCATCCTGATTTTTACTGCTGCGCTGGTGTTTTTTAAACTGCCCGCCCGTCCGAAACCACTCCCCGAAGACTTACGAGCTGCGGACCTTAGTGAGGAACGCTAAAGCAAATGCTGAAGCAGTTCCGGCTTAAAATAAGAATTCGCTTTTATAGCATGCATTTTAAACTGCTTCTGCGGATCCGGAGGCGAAATAACCGGTATCGGTTTAAATCATGGTTCCAATGCCATTTGATTTATACCTGATGCCATTTGATTTATACCTGATGCCATTTGATTTATACCTGAACAAATTGAATTATTATCAGCGAT
>JAYVXJ010000010.1:0-2854 GCA_043785285.1 Chitinophagaceae bacterium | reverse complement strand
TATTTAGCCTTATTTTGGTATATTTACTGCCAAAAGGAAGTAAAATTGAACAAAACGGTAGAGTTGGTGAGACTTTGGGGCGTCTATGAACAGCAACATCCGGAGGCCAGTCTCGAAGATTTTTTTTATCACCAGTCCTTTCGTTCGCCGGTAATCAAAGCAAATTTTCCGGCAGATAGTCGCATGATTCCGGACCTCAACGGCCGGCTCACCATCCTCATCCGGCGAATCGGCAAGTACCATATCATGTTCTCCAACAAAGCCATGGAAGGGACCGGCCTTGTACAAATAGAGGAGTTCGGAATACTTGTTTCCATATTCAACCAGGGCAACCCTATTAAATCGGAGGTCATCTTTCAAAATATGATGGAACTGTCCAGCGGAACGAACATGCTTTCCCGCCTGAAAAAAAGAGGATTGATCAGCGAGTATGCCGACAAGGAGGATAAGCGTGTCAAGCGTCTGAAGCTAACTCCGAAGGGCGAAACCGCATTGAACAAAGGGAAAGTAAAAGTCTTAAAGACGGCAGCCCTCATGATGCACATGTTGTCTGATGAAGACAAGCAACATTGCATCCAGCTGTTAACGCCGGTGCATGCAAAATTCGAAGGATCCTTTCAGAAGCAACGGAATCAGGAGTTTGATGAGATCTATAAGGAGTTTATGGATGTTGAGTAATGCCGGGGATACTTCATGTTATGCGTTTTTTCAACAAACTATTTGACCGAAAAGTAAAAAGACCTCATCCTGACAGATGGTCTATGCCCAATTGAAAGGGAATAGATTGTCTGATATGCTGGGACTGCTTGATAAATCAGTTTATTTGCAGTAAATAATAGATCATGGTTTCGGGTCTCACAGATTTTAAAACTGTTTTTTTTATTGGGATAGCGGGAACTGGCATGAGCGCCATTGCGCAATGGCTTGCTGGTACCGGCAAGCAGGTATCCGGATCTGACCGGTATTTCCAGCCCGGTGTGTTGAACGATACCCGTGAAAAATTAAAGGCACTTGGCATCCGGTGTTTTGTCCAAGACGGTGAAGGCATCACCTCTGCGATAGACCTTGTAGTTGTTTCCACTGCGGTGGAAGATGCTGTTCCGGAAGTGCAAATGGCAAAACAATTGAACATCCCCATCATTAAACGGTCCGAGTTATTGGCGCTTGTAGCGGCAAGCAAAAAGACGATTGCCGTCGGAGGAACAAGCGGGAAAAGTACGACCTGCGCTATGCTGTTCGATATCCTCCAGTATGCCGGTATAAACCCCAGCATCATCAGCGGTGCAGGACTGGTCAGCATTATGAAAGAAGGCCGGATCGGAAACGCCAAGGCTGGTAGCGGTGAATGGTTGGTAATAGAAGCCGATGAAAGCGATGGGTCCATCGTCCAGTACAAACCAGAGATTGGCATATTGTTGAATGTAGATAAAGACCATAAGGAAACAGATGCGCTGATGGAAATTTTCGGGGAATTCAGGAAGAACACGCGCCAGCTGTTTGTTGTCAACCTCGCGCATGCCGGAGCCAGGGAATTATCCCGGCATACTGCTCAGGATTTTTCCACAGACCCTTCTTTTCCTGCGGGCTACCAGGCCGGCGGGTTCAGCCAGCATGGACTGGCTATTTCTTTTAATATTAACGGGGTTGGTTTTACCTTGAATACCGTCGGTAAACACAATATGGAAAATGCACTTGCTGCTACGGCCGTCGCCAACCAAATCGGCGTTGACCTGACTATTTGTGCTGAAGCATTGAAATCCTATGAGGGCATCTATCGGCGGCACCAGGTATTAGGAAAAAAACACGGGGTCTGGCTGATTGATGATTATGCACACAACCCTGTGAAATGCGCGGTATCCATAGAAGCCTGTCAGGAAATCGCTCCGAAAGTGATTGCCTGGTTTCAGCCGCATGGGTATGGCCCAACCCGGTTTCTGCGTCAGGATTTTGTAGCCGGGATCGGCCGTGTACTGAGACCCGCAGACGAAATATGGATGAGTGAAATTTTCTATGCCGGTGGGTCGGCTACAAAGGATATTTCCGCCGACGACCTGATCAATGACCTGAAAGAGATGGGCAAACCGGCTTTCTTTGCAGCAGATCGGAATACTTTCCTGGAAACGGTTCGGCCCCATTTTACGGGAGATTGCGTGTTGTTGCTCATGGGAGCCCGGGATCCTTCGCTGGAAAATTTCGCGAAACAGATTTGGGAGCAATTGTAAAAAGAAGCTGTGCTGGGTATAAATTATGCACGGAAATAACTTATTTTCCAACTATTTTATGCATTTCCCTATATTTTGGATATGCGACAATTAATACTTAAACCTGGTTAAATTGTCGCTATGAGAAAAGCAGTAAAAACCGGTACAAAAAAACCAAACCTGACTGTCGTAAAGGAAGATGAAGTGGTTTATAATTTAATGGATAATGAGATCAGGCTGACCCACTGGCTCGGCATATCTGCGGCCCATTCTAAAATGATTATATCTGATTTTGAAATCATAAAGCCCGGTACTAATGGACTTACAAAAAACGCAATTAATAACCTTGCTTCCTGTATCGGCATTAGCCGGAAATACATAACTGAAAATATTTTTGATATTTCCGTTAAGGCAATGGAACGAAAGGATACCAAAACCAGACTTGATAAAAAAACATCTTCACATGCCGTTGAGATTGCAAAAGTCCTGCAGCACTCCTCTTACGGTTATATTAGGCATGGCGCAGCAGGTAATAAATAAACCCGGAGAGCATTTTAGTAATGCTATGGAGATGATCATCCGCAACGGGCAAAGCCTGTTGAACTTAGTAAATGAAATGCTGGATTTGTCAAAATTAGAAACGGGTAAAATGC
>JAYVXJ010000009.1:0-2855 GCA_043785285.1 Chitinophagaceae bacterium | reverse complement strand
CGAAATTGGTGATGTCTACCACATTATTTATCGGGCGGATGCCTATGGCCCTGAGTTTATCCTGCATCCATTTGGGAGAATCCCGGATATGGATCCGGTTGATGCTAACTCCGGAATACCGGGCGCAGGCCTTCCGGTTTTCAATCTTTATGGTTATGGACTGTTTATGATTATCCCTGGTGAAATGCGGAGCGGAAGGCATTTTCACTCTGTATTCTTTTTTATCCTGATGCGATAAATAAGCACACACTTCTCTCGCCACGCCGATATGACTCATGGCATCCATGTGGTTGGGCGTGAGGCCGATCTCATATATATGATCCGTATAAGGGTTCAGATATTCAGCAACAGGTGAACCGGGACGAAGATTTTCCGGCAGCACGAGGATACCGGCGTGGTTTTTTCCTAAGCCAATTTCATCTTCTGCACAAAGCATTCCCCGGCTTTCCACGCCACGGATAGTTGCCGCTTTTATAGGGAGGAGTTCTCCGGATTCAGCATGGAGCGTGGTACCAACAAGCGCTACAACTACTTTTTGTTTGGCAGCTACATTTGGAGCGCCGCAAACAATTTGTAAATTTTCTGTACGGCCAATATTTACCTGGGTTACTTTCAGTTTGTCTGCGTTGGGATGTAATTCGGAGCTTATAACTTCTCCAACTACCAGCCCTTCATAGAGTCCTTTAACAGATTCATAGTGGGTCAGGGTTTCTACTTCGAGCCCCACCGAAGTAAGCATTCTGGATAGCTGTTCAGGTGCAGGTTTTACCGAAAGATTGTCCGGAAGATAGTCGCAAAGCCAATTGTAGCTGATGGTCATGGAAAGAATGCTCTTTTTTTAGAACGGTAAAGATAGTTTTTATGACGTTTCGGCGGATTTCAAACAATCAAAGAAGTAGACTATATTGTATGGCAGGATTTTAGACATACCCTGCGAGCTGTAAGAATTTGTTAATCGTTTGTAAGTAAATGTACTTTTTGCCCGTTTGCCGATCAAAGATCCGGACTACTTAAATCAATAAAAGTTGTGTTATGAAAAACGTTACGCTTTTACTTATTTCCGGCGTTTTTTTTATTGCGTCCTGCGGTCCTGCCCGGGTTGTTCAGACGGAGTCTTATGCTCCCGAACCGGAGCCTATACCGGTGGCCACCGTTTCCTACCAGTCTTTTTATGATGATCTTTCACCTTACGGTACCTGGATTACCTATCCCGGATATGGATATGTGTGGATGCCGAATGCGGGACCGGATTTCATGCCCTATAGCTCAAACGGAAACTGGATTTATACCGATGCCGGGTGGACCTGGGCTTCAAATTACAATTGGGGCTGGGCACCATTCCATTATGGTCGCTGGTTTTATGAAGGCGGTTACGGATGGATGTGGGTTCCCGGAAATGAATGGGCTCCGGCATGGGTAAGCTGGAGAGGCGGAAACGATTATTATGGATGGGCACCTCTTGGTCCGAATGTTTCCATTGATGTGGCGCTGGGTTCTTACAATCCTCCCGTGAACTACTGGAATTTTGTACCCCGCCGTTATATGGGAAATCCCGGATGGCATAATTATTATGTAGATCAATCGCGTAATGTGACCATTATCAATAACACGACCATCATCAACAATTACAGCGGATCAAACCGGGCAAGTCATGCCTATGCACCAGGCCCTGATCCGAATGAAGTGAGAAGGGTAAGCGGATCGAATATACAGCAGGTGCATATCCGGGAGGTCAACACACCGGGAAGCAGGGTTTCCGGAAATCAATTTGATATCTACCGTCCACGTATAGACGCAGCACCAGCTAACCGGGCTGATGCCTCTGCGAGACCAGTTCCTGCACGCGTGCAAACATTGAGGGATGTGCGTCCGCAGGTGCAGAATCCGAACAATAATAATAATAATACAAGGCCGGCAACGCAGCCTGCTGTGCAGAACCCTAATTATAATAATAATACAAGGCCGGCAACACAGCCTGCTGTACAGAACCCGAATTATAACAATAATACAAGGCCGGCAACGCGGCCTGCTGTACAACCCGCTCCGGTAAGTCCAACCCCCCCGGTAACGGGCCGGCCTTCGGATTCCAGGTTTACTCCAAGACCCGTGACTAATCAACCGGTTCCGCAGCAAAGAAGTATGCCCCAGACTACACCGGCAAACCGCAGACCAGTGCAGGCGAAGCCGGCTACTGGAACACAGAATGCCCCTACGCAGCCGGTCCGGCAGTCGCCTCAAACGCAGCATAATACCATTCCCAGACAGGAGGAAAGGAATACGGAAAAACCCAAAACGAGGGAAGCAAATTAAAAAAAAAATCAAAGAAGGGATTCTTGATCTGCAAAATTTTGGGGAATAAATCTTTGTGCACAATAGGTGTGGATTTCTTCTCCAAAAAAGCGGAAAACTTTTTTATATTGTGGATAGTTGAGATCGATTTGTGCATAACCTTTCCTATCTGTTAATAACCTTGTGCATTGGGGCGGGATAAATTAAAAAAATGAAAACTTTTTTTAACCGAATTAATGGGGTTTATATTCGCCCTCCTGATATCATTTGGTAACATTTGGATCATCTTAGCATAATTATTTACTAAACCAGGCTGGCATCCACTTTAAGAGTGGAAAAAAATTAAGCGGATACATGGAGCTCACTAATTTGAATAAAGACCGGAAACTGAGACGTAAGTCGCCGGTAGATATCAGTACTATGATGTATGGCAAAGTGCCGCCACAGGCCCGGGAATTGGAGGAGGCTGTGCTGGGCGCGATTATGCTGGAAAAAGCGGCATTTGATACGGTGATCGAAATTCTGAAACCGGAATGTTTTTACGTGGAAAGCCACCAGCGGATTTA
>JAYVXJ010000008.1:0-2860 GCA_043785285.1 Chitinophagaceae bacterium | reverse complement strand
CGAGCCATTGCGTGTTAAATTCCACAATAGAGGCAGTAAGCCTTGGATCACGATTCTTAAATGGGAGTTTAGGATCATACAATGCTGATTCGTTTATGGGATTACCATCTGTACATTCATAAGTGTCAACAACATCACGTGTGGGTATCTGCGCACCAAAACCTCCGGCATTTCTTGAAATATTGTCTCGCACATACGCTGCACCATTAAATACTTTCTGGGTTTCATCACGGGGAATGGTGATGATAAACTCTTTACTACTTTTTCCTGCTTTTAAAAATAATTGGGAATAACTTGAATTTAAACTATAGACTCCCACTGCACCTAATTGCAAAACAGCATTAGCAGCGTCTTTTGCAATGGCCCATTTGCCCGAATACAATGCTGTACGCGCTTTGATGGCTAGAGCCGCACCTTTTGTCAAACGCTTTACTTCAGTAGATGAATAACTCTGTGGCAAGTTGGCCGCGGCAAAGTCAAGTTCTTGAAAAATAAAAGTGAGGATATCTTCTTTTTTACTTCTTTCAATACCATACGATTGATCAAGTTCAACAGGTGTGGTTAAAAGAGGAACATCACCAAAATGTATTACCAGTTTGGAATATTGGTACGCACGAATCAAACGCATTTCTGCTTCCAGTTTAACCATTACGCTGGCAGGTGTATTGGCGGCGGCCCTGCTTTTGTATGCCATAAAAGAATTGGCCCCCGCAATCGCTTTATAGCAGGTCTGCCAATACGCCTGTACTGTTGCATCATCTGCATTCATAGTACCGCCGATCACCGCATTTGTTAATTGCCCACGGTGCCACTCATTATCAGAAAAAAGTTCGTTATCATTTGTCCAGAAATCAAGCCGGTACAGGTCATTTACAGCAAGTTGCAATTCTGTCTGGTTGGAATAAAAACTGCCGGTAGATGGTTCTGATAGCGGGTTAAGATCCAGCTTGGTACAGGCTGAGATCGTTACAGCTGTAGCTATTATTAGAAATATATTTTTCATTATTTGAGCTTTTTATTTGAGGTAACTATTGTCATTATCCAATGTTTTTTATTGCTGTTAAAACCGGATGGTTGCACCGGCCATAATTGTTGTAACGATGGGATAACCATAACTTCCTGATTCAGGATCTAAATATTTTGGAAATTTGCTGATCGAGAATAGGTCATTAACCGATACATAGAAACGGCATGTATGAATCCCGGCCTTCTTAATGAAATTCTGTTTCAAGGTATAGCCCAATGTGATATTTTTTACACGGAAATAGGCGCCATTGATCAGCCAGAAATCTGATAATGTATAATTGTTCGCATTGGATGTTCGTGAAAGCCTTGGATAAGTTGACTGTAGGTTCTGATCTGCCGTTTTACCGGCACTCCAGAATTTGCCAACGATGTCCTGAGATACATTCCCGAAAGCTTCTGCAAAAGGTTGTGTGATCTCGCTATTCAAACGCGATAATTTTTTTCCTACGCCCTGGAAAGCGATACCGAAGTCAAAACTGTTATAATCAAGCCTGATATTTCCACCGTATTGGTATCTTGGCAAAGCACCCCCCAATAATACCTTATCATCTGAAGTGATCTTGCCGTCTTTGTTTACATCAACATATTTCACATCACCGACTTTTGTTGCAGTGCTTAATACAGGTGAGCCTGCTACATCAGCTGCGGTCTGATATAACCCATTTGAAAGATATCCAAACCACTCATTGTATTCGCTTCCATTACGGATGATCTGGTCTCCGCGGAATTCTGTCCCTTTCAGATCGCCTATTTTTGATTTCGCATCTGATACATTCAATGCCACAGAATAATTCAATTTACCAGCTTTGTCCTTCCATGCCATTTCAAGTTCCCAACCTTTTACATCAAGGGTACCAGCATTTTGATTTGGTTTTTCATATCCTAAATAAAGCGGGATATCCAGTGGTAAAAGAATATCGAATGTTCTTTTCTGATAATAATCGGCTGTAATGGTTAGCCTGTTATTCAGGAAGGCGGCATCAAGGCCAAAGTCAGTTGTACGTGTAGTTTCCCACGAAATATTGTTAACAGCATACGTTATCTGTCCACCGCCTGTTTGTGGAAGCACCACGCCGTTCTGGTAGAACAAAGCCGTATTGAATGCGATCGTTGCCTGATAAGGGTAGTTACCGATACGTTCATTACCTGCCTTACCCCAGGAACCTCTCAGTTTAAGGAACGAAAGCCATTTAATATGGTCCATGAATTTTTCTTTCGAAATCGTCCATCCTGCAGAAACGGAAGGGAAAACCGCATTGCGGTATTGTGATGCAAAACGGGAGGATCTGTCTGAGCGGATGTTGCCTTGTAAATAATACTTGGTTTTAAAATCATATTTCAGCCTGCCAAAGAAAGACCGCAATGCAGATGCAGATGCGCTCCCCGAATTATCGCGAAATTCTTGTGAGCCAGCATTCAAATAAGGAAAATCTGTAAGCGAAAAACCACTGCGGGAAGCAGTTAAAGACTCATTTGAATTATAATTTTCTTCATACCCTGCCAATACATCAATGGTATGGTCTCTCTTAAATACTTTTATATAATCGGCAAGTAACTGGCCATTGATCGTAAAATTCTCTGCCCTTGATTCAGATAAAGTTGTTTTGGGCTGATTCACCACAGCACTGGCAGAACCATCCGGGTTGGTGAAGAGTATTTGCTTATAAAATGATTTTCCTTTATCCAGGTCGAATGTTGGCGCAACCTGAGCAGACAGCATAAGGCCTTGTACTGGTTTATAATTGAATGCCAACCGACCGACAATCTGGTTAAGATTTCCATTATCATACCCACCGGCCCTCAATTGTGCAGCCGGATTTCTTCCGTCTTTTCC
>JAYVXJ010000007.1:0-9357 GCA_043785285.1 Chitinophagaceae bacterium | reverse complement strand
AGCAAATCGATTCTGATCAGCTTATCAAACAAGATCATGGTTCAACATTTTGCTTATCAAAATCCACTGAATGGGCAGGTCCCTGAATTTCGGAAAGATCAATTCCCGGACGGTTCACTTCACTTACGTCATTTATATCCATCAACAATTTCGGTTTTCTACCGCCCATTACTTCTGGTAAAGTCTCCTTCGGCACAACCGTATCCACATAGTGCCCCTGCGAGATTACGGAATGACGGTTGATCCGGGTTGGTCCTTCTATCACCCAATCGGCGGTTTTCTTTTTTTCAAACCGGCATTCATTGCAGATAAAATCCTTTACTTCTCCCCATTGATCTTTTCGGCCGGTAACACGAAACACTTCGTCACCCCGGTTCCAGAGCGTTACCTTGCCGGAACATTTCGGGCAATCCCGGTGCGCATCCTGCGGTTTTAAAAACCAGACACGGTTTTTGAAGCGGAAAGTTTTATCGGTTAGGGCACCCACGGGACAAACATCTATCACATTCCCGATAAAATCATTTTCGAGTGCTTTATGAATATAGGTAGCTATTTCAGATGTATCTCCGCGGTCCAGGATTCCATGTTCCCGCTTGTTGGTCAGTTGATCGGCAACATACACACAACGGTAGCAAAGAATACAACGGGTCATGTGCAACTGAATGTAAGGACCGATATCGTGCTTTTCGAAAGTACGCCGTTTAAATTCATACCGGGTTCCTTCTGTTCCATGTTGATAGCTCAGGTCCTGCAGAGAGCATTCTCCCGCCTGATCACAAATGGGGCAGTCCAGCGGATGATTGATGAGCAGGAATTCCACCACTCCTTTCCGGGCATCTAATGCTTTTTCACTGGTGACATTTTTTACGATCATTCCGTCCATCACATTGGTCCGGCAGCTTGCCATCAGTTTCGGCATCGGCCTGGGATCAGCAGTTGATCCTGCAGTTACTTCCACAAGACAGGTACGGCACTTCCCGCCACTTCCCTTCAGGGTACTGTAATAGCACATCGCAGGAGGAGTAACTTCTCCGCCAATCCTGCGCGCAGCATTGAGAATGGTTGTTCCAGGCTCCACTTCGATCGTAATATTGTCGATCGTTACCTTGAATAATTTTTTTTCTTCTGCCATAATTCCTTTTTTCTAATACTACACTGCTGCCACCGCAGGTTCCAGCGCATCTGCATAATGAGCAAGCCCATAATTTCTTTTCTGGCTTTCTTCCGGATTCTGCACGTGCCATTCAAACTCATCCCGGAAATGCCGGATGGCTGCAGCTACGGGCCATGCAGCGGCATCCCCCAGGGGACAAATCGTATTGCCTTCGATTCGGCGCTGGATGTCCCACAACAAATCAATATCCCTCATCTTCCCATTTCCTGTTTCAATATTCTTCAATATTTTTTCCATCCATCCCGTTCCTTCGCGGCAGGGAGAACATTGTCCGCAGCTTTCATGCCGGTAAAACCGAGCAAGGCTGTAGGTATGTCTAACTACACACTGGTCTTCATCCAATACAATGAATCCACCCGAACCCATCATCGAGCCTTTGGCAAAACCGCCATCAGAGAGACTTTCATAATTCATCAGTCGTTTTTCACCCGTGACCGTTTTCAATAAAAGATTGGCCGGAAGAATGGGAACGGAAGATCCGCCAGGAATGCAGGCCTTTAGTTTTTTACCATTGGCTATACCTCCGCAATATTCATCACTATAAATAAAATCTTCTACCGGGATGGTCATATCAATCTCATAAACGCCCGGCTTATTGATATTGCCGCAGGCAGAAATGAGTTTGGTACCCGTTGATTTTCCAATACCGATTTTCGCGTATTCTTCTCCGCCCATCAGGATAATGGGCACTACGGCTGCCAGCGTTTCCACATTATTCACCACCGTCGGGCGGTCCCATACTCCCTTCACCGCCGGGAAAGGCGGCTTGATGCGGGGTAGTCCGCGTTTGCCTTCCAGACTTTCCAGCAGGGCAGTTTCTTCTCCGCAGATATATGCGCCCGCGCCACGGTGTATGTAGATCTCCAGGTTGAATCCTGATCCCAGAATATTACCTCCCAGCCAGCCGTTGGCTTTTGCTTCAGCAATGGCTGTTTCCAGAATATCAATGATCCAGGAATATTCACCGCGGACATATATATAAGTAAGATGACTGCCCAATGCATAAGAGGAAACGATCAATCCTTCGATCAGTAAATGCGGGATGAACTCCATGAGGTAGCGATCTTTGAAAGTACCTGGCTCACTCTCATCTGCGTTGCAAACCAGGTGGCGGGGAACGCCTTCTGGTTTGGCGATAAAGCTCCATTTCATACCCGCGGGGAAACCGGCACCACCACGACCACGTAATCCGCTTTTCTTCACTTCATCTGTAACCTGGTCGGCGGTCATTTCTTTTATAGCCTTCTCCACACTGCGATATCCGCCCTCCCGACGGTAAACATCGTAGCTGCGGATGCCTTCCACATGCACTTTTTCCAATAATAATTTTCTACCCATATGCTATCCGGTTAGGGTTTAGTGGATTTATCAATTATTCGCCGCTGCTGTTTTTCTACACTCTTCAATAATGGCATCTACTTTTTCTTTTGTCAGGTGTTCCCGGTAAAATTCACCCATTTGCATCATGGGTGCATACCCGCAGGCGCCAAGGCATTCAACTGTTTTCAACGTAAACAGTCCATCGCTACTGGTCTCTCCCACGTTAATATTCAGTTCATCCTGAATATATTGAATGATCTCATCACTGCCATTCAGCATACAGGGGCCGGTTTGACAAACTTCAAAAACATATTTACCCACCGGCTTCAGGTTATACATGGAATAAAAAGTGGCCACTTCATATACTTCCACAGGTAATATATTTAGTAATTCAGCCACGTAATCCATAGTTTCCGTGCTCAGCCATCCGCCAAAATTATCCTGCGCAAGATGCAACACCGGAAGTATTGCACTCTTTTGCTTCCCTTCGGGATAATGGCTGATCAACTCCTTTACTTTTGCCAGTTTATCTGGCGGAAAAACGGTGTTCAAGTGTTGCTGCTTTAGGTTTAAAGAGATTTGAAAATGTGCAAATTTGAAAATTAAATACGCTTGATTTTCAAATGGCGTAATAATTTTTCACATCCCATATTTTCAAGTTTTCGCATTCTCTCATTCTCAAATTTTCAAATTAACTACGCATCCATCTCTCCCGCTATCAAATTCAAACTGCTCATAGTGAGCACGGCATCGCTCAGCATGGAGCCCTTTGTCAGTTCGGAATAAGCCTGATAATAAATAAAACAAGGCCTGCGGAAATGCAGGCGGTAAGGCGAGCGTCCGCCATCACTGATAAAATAAAATCCGAGTTCCCCGTTCCCGCCTTCCACACTCTGGTAAACTTCACCCGGAGGAATTTCCGTTTCACCCATCACGATTTTGAAATGCCAGATCAGCGCTTCCATCTTTGTATAAACATCGCTTTTCGGTGGAAGAAAATATTCCGGCGCCTCGGCATGATATACGTCTGCATCCGCGCCTTTAAATTCCTGTACTTTCCGGTAAGCCTGTTCAATGATATGGAGCGACTCCCACATTTCCTGATTGCGTACCAGAAAACGATCGTAGTTGTCGCCGGTTTTTCCTACCGGTATTTGAAAATCAAAGTCTTCGTAACTGGAATAAGGCGAATGAACGCGAACGTCATAATCAACACCTGCTGCCCGCAGGTTCGGGCCGGTAAATCCGTAATTAAGCGCTCTTTCTGCACCGATACCTCCGGTTCCTATCGTGCGATCCATGAAGATGCGGTTCCTGTTGAACAGGTTTTCGAATTCTTTCAGCACATCGGGATATTCTTTAAGGAATCTTTCCAGTTTATCAAATGCGGCATTGCTGAAATTTCTTTCAAAGCCACCGATTCTTCCCATATTGGTTGTTAGCCGGGAACCGCATACCTCCTCATAAATTTCATAGATGAGTTCGCGGTATTGCATTACATACAGGAAGCCGCTGAAAGCGCCGGAATCCACACCCACTACAGAATTACAGATCAGGTGATCGGAAATCCGTGCCAACTCCATGATGATCACCCTTAAATAATCCACCCGTTTGGGCGTTTTCACACTTAATAATTTTTCGCAGGTCAGGTGCCAGCCCATATTGTTGATAGGAGAAGAGCAATAGTTCAGGCGGTCTGTGAGGGTCGTGATCTGATATAGTGGTCTTCTTTCTGCAATCTTTTCAAAAGCGCGATGAATATATCCTACGGTTTGTTCAGCTGAAACAATACGTTCTCCATCCAGCTCCAGAATATTTTGAAACACCCCATGGGTTGCGGGATGGGTAGGCCCCAGGTTTAAAGTAGTTGTTGTTTTTTCAATACTTCCTTCCGGCAATTTAATATGATGCTGATGCTGGGTTTCCATTATTCATTTAATTTGAAAATCCGGGAATTTGAAAATGAATTTCAAATCAGCCCCTCTCCCAATCTTCCGGCATTTATTTTTTTATAAATCAGTAAATAATGGGGTTCGTTCCCCATTTTCAAATTTGCCTTCATCTCCCGAACATCTCATCATCCTTGTCGCTGCGGGTCTGATCTTCCAGGGGATATTCTTTCCGCAAAGGGAAATAATCCATTTCATCCACATTCAGGATTCGTTTGAGATTCGGATGGCCGACAAAATTCACTCCGAAAAAATCAAAGGTCTCCCTTTCCATCCAGTTTGCAGCTTCATATAGTTTGGTGGCGGTATACACATCCGGTTTTTGAATATCCGTAAACACTTTAAACCGGATTCGCAGATTATCAATCAGGTTATGCAGGTGATAAACCACCGCCAGCTCCCTGCCTGGTTGATTTGGATAATGAACAGCGGTGAGGTCGGTCAGAAATTGAAAACGCAATTCCTCATCATCGAACAGGAATTGCATTACTTTCAGGTTCAGTTCTTTCGGGACTTCGAAAGTGAGCATCCCATAGGGTTCTTCAAACCGGCCCAGTTGCCCTTCAAAATGTTTCTCCAGTCTTTCTTTTAT
This sequence comes from Chitinophagaceae bacterium, assembly GCA_043785285.1. Taxonomy (GTDB): domain Bacteria; phylum Bacteroidota; class Bacteroidia; order Chitinophagales; family Chitinophagaceae; genus Puia. Next base: position 4,322 of record JAYVXJ010000007.1, on the reverse strand, counting down.
TGTTTCGTTCGTTAACGCCATTGTTGCCAATTAGTGCATATAAATCTTAGCTAATGTGTAAATATGGAAATGTGTAGATATGTAAATTTATGCCAGTTTCATTTTCAATAATTATTGTTGTTAAAAGGCACAGATTTACATTTTTATAATTCCCTGCTTCCTATATCAGCACATTTTTAAATTTGTTCCTTTCTGCTTTTTCACATTTCCTCATTCATTTTATCCCATAACTCTGCATCAACTCCCTGTATTTCTCTCCACCTCTTCTCCTTACGGATTCCTGGCCTACCAGGTCCTGAATACGCATAAAACCGTCGAGGATTCCTTCGGGACGGGGAGGACATCCGGGCACATATACATCCACAGGAATAATCTGATCAATGCCCTGCAATACAGAATAGGAATCAAAAATACCTCCGGAAGAGGCACAGGCACCCACAGCCATTACCCATCGGGGTTCGGCCATCTGGAGATACACCTGTTTTACAATTGGTCCCATTTTTTTAGCAATAGTTCCAATCACCATCAGCAGATCACATTGCCTGGGAGAAAATCCCAACCGCTCTGCACCAAAACGGGCCAGATCATAGTGAGAAGCCATCGTAGCCATAAATTCAATACCGCAACAGGATGTAGCAAAGGGTAAAGGCCAAAGCGAATTTTTCCTGGCTAATCCCACCACATCGCTCAGCTTTGTGGCAAAAAATCCATCCCCGGTATATCCATCCGGCATATCAACCATACTGATATGATCCTTCGTATTCGCAGGGTTAGTATTTACATTAAATCGTACAGGTCTTGCCATTTTATATTCATTTTACAATCCGCTGAAGGGATGGTTCATTCCGGTAATTCAATCTCTCTTCTATAGCAATTCTTCAAATGGTTAATTCTTGCCTTTCCTTTAATCTTCCCATTGTAAAGCGCCTTTCTTGATGATATATACAAAACCAATCAGGAAAAAAGCGACAAACAACAACACTTCGGCAAAGCCACTCCAACCCAGTTCCCGGAAATTCACTGCATAGGGATAGAAAAAGATCACTTCCACATCGAATAATACAAATAAGATGGCTACCAGAAAATATTTGATGGCCATCGGTTGGCGGGCATTGCCGACAGACTCAATGCCACTTTCAAAATTCTGCAGTTTTTCGTCCGTGTTCCGTTTAGGACCCAGAAGATGGGTAACCACTAATACCACCAACACAAAGGCAGCAGCGAAAAGCAATTGAATGCCGATGGGCAGATAGTCGTACGAACTTTGCGAATTTGAAACCAGATTTGAAGCCTGAAGCAGAATGGAGTTCATAAGAATTGTTCAATTGCTGAACAAAAGTAATACAGCAATGGCAAATTTCCATTGGATTGTTTTTCATTGCATCAGGTTATAATGAATACAGCCATATATGTAAAAAAGTTGACGGTTGAGGGTTTACAGTTGACGGCCTTTATGCGCGAATTCGCACCTGTCCGTCAACTGTCAACCCCCAACCGTCAACAAAAACGTATCGGTCGCGGCCGTAAAAAATCGTATTTCCTATCCGCCCGTTCTCCCCGTAGTGCCCTTCCCCCGGGGCGCAGGTTGTTTAGCCGGTGGTTTGGAAAGCATGTCAATAACGCTTTTTGCGCTGGCATTGGCTGGATCTACTTCCAGCACTTTCTGCATATATCCAATGGCTTTCTGTTTATCTTTTTTGATGTCGTTATAATAGCTGGCCAGATAGTAATAAGAAGAAATGATCTGGCCTTTGTATTTAGCGGAATCCGGTATGGATCTGGCAAACTGCGCCAGTTTCTCATAGGCATTTACGGCAAGTCCCTGCGAATTCAGACTATCATCCTGCGCCTGTTTACTTTTTGCGCACCAGAGATATCCGTAAATTTCTTCCGGGTATTTGGATTCATAGGTTCCGCAAAAAATACTATCTGCTTTTTTATAATTCCCGGCAGAATAGTTGGCCATGCCGTATTTAAATAAGTCAGAATTTGTCGGGCTTTTAAGGGCCACATACATGGCATCAGAAAGTGTTGCTGCTGCCTTCGGATTTTTCAGCTTTTTTGCCAGTTCCAATCCTGCGGCAGCATATTTCTCTTTATTATTCGGAAGGGTATCCAGCGCGATTGCTTTATTATAATACTGGAAGGCCTGACTCTGGGAAGCAGAATCCGGCATTTTTGCATAGATCTTGGCAAATTCTTCATAATCCGTAGGCAATATCTTATAATCCAAACCATGTTCGGATGAAGTATCTGCTTTACTGAAGAAGTTAGTCATCGCCTCTTTTGCTGTTGTCAGATCTCCCAGTGTATCCGAAGAATAGGCAACCATCCGGTACATCCTTGGTATTACTTTGCCATCCAGTTGGGCTATGAGTTGTTGTGCCCGGGTGCGGGCGTCCGCAAATTTACTGGAGGCATAGAGCATATCCGCCTTCAGGTATTCTGCTTCCGGACCCTGATCTGAGTTGGCGAGGTATTTATCCAGGTAACCGGAGGCTTTATTTACATCCCGATTATACCAGTAAATGAATAATTGCTGATAAGCAGGTGCATACGCCGGATCTAACTTCACGGCATCTTCAAAAGCCGGCAGGAAATAATCCCGGTTATTCTGGGTCAGGTAAATAATACCAATCTTCATCTTAGCTTCTGCAAGTTTCGGATCCAGACCTAACGCCTTATTATAATTTAGCACCGCATTTCCACCGTCTAATAATTTCCGGTAGGCATCCCCCAGCAATAGATACGTTTCGGCATTGTTAAACCGTTTGGTTTCAGTAGCCAGCGTAAGTTTTTGTATGGCATAATTGGCATCTCCGGCTTTGGCATCCGTATTGGCATAACCAACTGCATTCAATACGTTAACATCTTTTTCTTTGGTCAGGCTAATCGCTCTTTCAAAACGCTGGCGTGAATCTGTAGTATTTCCGTAGAGAAGTTCTACCTGGCCGATGCCTACCAAAAGCAGTGGAGCGTCTCCATTGGTAGAAAGCATTTTCTGATACAATGCTTTTGCACCTGCAGTATCTCTGGTGTCCTTACGATGAATCATCGTTTGTCCGAGCCAATACACCGCATCGATATTATTTGGATTTGCAGCCAAAACCTTTTCGAATGCATCCTGAGCGCTTTTATACTTTTCATAGTATAAAAACTGTTTTCCCTGTTCTACTGTTTGTGCCATTACCGTACCGCCGATGCAGGTAACCGACAGTAAAAGGCTGATGCTTAGTTTTCTCATTCTAAATCTCCGTTTAATGTGTAAAAATATATCCCAAAAAACATTTATTACTGCAGCTGAACATCGCGGATATTAAAAGCCAGGCGCGCAGGTACCAAATAAGCCCTTCTGAATATCAACTGTCCCCGTTCATTCTGCAAAAAATTCACAAAATTGTTTCCAATTCCGCTGTAATTCTCTTTAAGTATATAATACAATCCGCGTACCATAGGGTACCTTTTCAGCACAATATTAGCCTGAAATGGCTGAACATATGGTTTTTCCGGACAGGATGCGCATTCCACTGCAACAACTTTTACCTTCTGAAGAAAAGACAGTTGCACCGAATCTTCCTCATCTCCAATCCAACTCACCCCGATAAACCCCACCGCGTTTTCATTGGAGGCTACGTATTCTATTACCTGTAGGCTTGACCTTGCGGCCACCACATTTTTACCTAATGGCCTGCCATCCAGGATGGAATCCATCGCAAAGCGCACCGTACTGGTCGCGGAAACCCCATCCATTACCGGCAGACGGTTTTTCTTATCTGCCCCTTCCAGCAAAGACCGGATTTCATTCATGGTCATCACGGTATCGCTTGAATGGTTGTTCACGATCAGCGCCACAGCATCGAAGGCCAGAAGTCCCGAATAGGCCGGTTTTTGCAGCGAATCCTTATAAAAGGTTTCTTCTTTCCTACTTAACCCCCGGGTAATAATGATCATCCGCGTACTGTCTTTTGCCAGATCCCGTAAACATTCCGCTTCCGGTTTATAATCCACCAGGATTTTCGCATCCGGATAAGAACTTTCAAATACTTTGAGCTGAGCATCAATCACCGGTTTAAAGGACTCATCCACACTGATGTGAATGGTTCCCGAAGTTGGGGTTTCCACAGGTATCCTATCTCCATGACCACATCCGGAAAGGAACTGTTCAAGAGATACCAATAGTATTAAAGGCATACATCTTTTCCAAATGCTCATGCCGGAAAATATTAGTTAAAATAATTTTTTTTGTACCCTCTGTACACCCGGAATAAACCATACAGGATGCAAAGTCCGCCGAATAAGTAACGGAACAAATTGTCAATCCC
>JAYVXJ010000006.1:0-2865 GCA_043785285.1 Chitinophagaceae bacterium | reverse complement strand
GCTTACGGAAAAAAGTACTCAGCTCCATTTGCTGGCGGAAGCATTGCTGAAAAAAGAAGTCCTTTTCCAGAGTGATGTGGAAACCCTGATCGGAAAGCGTCCTTTTGAAGAAAAAAGAGCCCTGGATGTTTCCGAACATGATCTCGTGGATGATGTTCCCGAATTGAAAATAGCCGATAATGGATTGCCCGCTCCTCCGGTAGCCATGCCACCGGCTGCAGAAGAACTGCGCTGAGCATGAGATTATGAAAGTATCCCCCGCAAAAGAAAATATTTTAAAAAAAATAAGGCTGGCGTTGTCCGAACCAACGCCTATTCCTTTTCCCCAAAGTGAAGGCAATAGCTCTGTTTATCAACCCTCCCGGCAGGAAAAGGAAGTGGAGTTTGCAGAACAGTTTGCGGGGGTCCAGGGGAAATTTATTTACTGCGCAGATCAGCCCGAAATGTTGCAACAGCTAAAACTGCTGATCGCGCAAAATGCCTGGACGCAGATCTTTTGCCGGGAATCTGCCCTTCGTCAGATGCTGGACGAACCACTGAAGGGGTTAATCACCCAAAGCGGACTTCCCGAAGCGGATGCTGCTATCACTTCCTGCGAGTTGCTCGTTGCCAGAACCGGAAGTATCCTGTTAAGCACTGGTCAGGAAAGTGGAAGAACAGTAAGTGTTTATGCTCCCGTGCATATCTGCATTGCCTACTCCAGCCAGCTGGTTTACGATATCCGGGAAGGGTTGGAATTTCTGCAGGAAAAATACAAAAACAAATTGCCCTCCCTGATCACACTGGCTACCGGTCCAAGCCGGACGGCCGATATTGAAAAAACACTGGTTGTGGGTGTTCACGGGCCGAAAGATGTTTATGTTTTCCTCATAGATGCAGAGTAATTTATATTTGCCCATGCAAATCGCAGCCGGGAAAAAAATTTATTTTTTATCTGACTTTCATCTGGGGTCTCCCGATCGTCTTACCAGTCTGCAACGGGAAAAATATATTATTCAATTCCTGGAATCCATACGGCATCAGGCAGCGGAGATTTTCATCGTTGGCGATCTGTTCGATTTCTGGTATGAATACAGAACCGTTGTACCTAAGGGATATGTGCGCATATTGGGAAAACTGGCAGAATTGACCGATGCCGGTATCCCCATTCAGTTTTTTGTGGGAAACCACGATATGTGGATGAAGAATTATTTTGAGAAGGAACTGAATGTTCCGGTCTATTATGAGCCGAAAATTTTTATTCGCAACGGAAAAAAAATGTTGATTGGGCATGGGGATGGCCTTGGTCCCGGTGACCAGGGCTATAAATTACTGAAGAAAATTTTCCGGAATAAATATTGTCAATGGTTGTTCGGAATACTTCCGCCTGCTGCCGGAGTGGGAATGGCCAATCATTTCAGCCGGAAAAGCCGGGTGGCCACCGGACAAGTCGATGATCATTTTTTAGGAGAAGAAGGGGAATGGCTGATTGGGTATAGTAAAAACGTATTGGAGAAAGAACATTTTGATTATCTCATTTTTGGTCACCGGCATTTGCCTATTGATTTTCGCTTTCCAAACGGGAGCCGTTATATTAACCTGGGCGACTGGATCAATTATTTTACGTACGCCGAATTTGATGGCGAACAGTTAAGCCTTCAGTCATACGATCCCGCACTTAACCCTAAAATCATCCGACAGTGAAAAAACTCATTTCCTATATAATCCTGAGCTGGGCGCTGTTTTCAGCAACCGCACAAGTGGATAGCCCTGGTTTGAAAGCCCGCTTTATTCCCGGCAACTTCACAGATTTTGAAGTGGATAACTTAGGCAATATTTATGTGCTGAGTGCCGATAACCGGTTGAAGAAACTAAATGCTGCAGGAGATTCCCTGGCGGTATTTAATGACGTTCGCCGCTATGGCAGGATCACTTATATAGATGCTACGAATCCGCTTAAAATACTATTATACTATCAGGAGTTTGGTACCATTGTTATGCTGGATCGTTTTCTGAATAATATCAACAGCATTGATCTCCGGAAATTTAATTTGTTTCAGGTAAAGAGTATCGGTCTTGCTTATGATAATAATGTATGGATCTATGATGAACTGGAAGGCAAACTAAAAAAAATCGGGGATGATGGAATCCTGATCAATGAAACCACCGATATCCGTCAGCTTACCGATTCTGTACCTGACCCGGATTTGCTGATTGATCAGGGCGGATTGGTTTATTTGTATGATTCCCTGAAAGGCATATTTGTTTTCGATCATTACGGTGGATTTCAAAAATTCATTCCTCTTCAAAACTGGCAGCATTTTTCTGTAATCGATAATACCATACTGGGTTGGGAAGGCCACTATTTTTTGAAATACGGAGAGAAAACAGGAGAGCAGGAAAAACAGGAAATTCCTGCATATTATTTACCGGCAATTAAAATTGTGGTGAGACCGGAAAATGTATATGTATTGAAAACAGATGGCATTCATGTTTATAAGAATTGATATTTTATGAATGATTTCTGGAACCAGCTGATATTGGATAACCCGGTCAAAAGCTACCTGTTTGTAGTTATTGCCATCGGCATCGGACTCCTGATTAAACGAATCGTATCCCGGTTTATCGCCGGGCAATTGTACAGAATTGCCAGCACAATGGATTCGGGATTGGATAAACAGCCTTTTGTAAAGATGATGCTTGCCCCGGTAGAAACTTTTCTGCTGGCTTTTATTTCCATTGCAGCTATTGAAAAACTCCGCTTTCCAAAGGATTTGGAATTTGAAATTTATGAGGTCTCTTCCAAGGCCATCATTCATTCTATTGCCAAAACCATCCTCATCGTGATGTTTATATGGCTACTGCTACGCATCATTGATTTCGTGG
>JAYVXJ010000005.1:0-2867 GCA_043785285.1 Chitinophagaceae bacterium | reverse complement strand
ATCACATTTATCAGACGTACGATTTTGTAAAAAATAAACAAAAGGAGTTCCTGCAGTTTAACCGCAAAACACTTCGCGTATGGGAAGCCATGGAATTTTTAAATACACTTGTGGATGATTCAGATCCGGATACGGATCTTGATCAGTTGCAGCACCTGCTTCAAACGGCGGAAGCCATCCGGGCAGATGGTCATCCTGACTGGTTCATCCTTGCCGGCCTTATTCATGATATGGGAAAAGTATTGTGTTTGTTTGGTGAGCCTCAGTGGGCAGTAGTTGGTGATACATTTCCGGTTGGTTGCAAACACTCGGATAAAATCGTATACCCGGAATTCTTCTCTTCAAATTCCGATAGCTCGGATGAAAGATTTAATACAAAATATGGCATATATGCACATGGATGCGGCCTGCGCAATGTGGATATGAGTTGGGGACATGATGAATACCTTTACCAGATAACAAAGCTTTATTTGCCGGAACCTGCACTATATATGATAAGGTATCATTCTTTCTATTCACAACACCGGGAACATGCTTACGAGCATCTGATGGACGATAATGACCGTGAAATGTTTCAGTGGGTTAACAAGTTCAATCCGTATGATTTGTATTCAAAAAGCTCCAAGCCGCCTGTTGTGCAGGAACTGAAGCCATTTTATGAAGCATTGATCGCGAAGTATCTTCCTGAAACCATTTCTATTTAAAGGATTCAACCGGTTGCGAACCGCAAAAAAAAGAATCACTTAAATTCGCTTTCAGCAGAAAAGCATACAAACGATTGCCAGGGAGCACAAACGTTTGTGTGTGATACCCGCGGTTTCTTACTGAAACCAGGCCGGTATCAGGCAAATGGGCGTATAACATGCACAAAAACGAATGCATAAAAATTAACTGATGAAAAAAACGCGCTTACGATTTTTTTTAATTTGTTGCCTGACGAATTTTATCTTCCATGCACAATCACAGGAAAGATACCAGTCCAACTGGGAATCCCTTTCAAAATACCGTACACCGGAGTGGTTCAGAGATGCCAAATTTGGTATTTTCATTCATTGGGGGGTCTATTCGGTGCCGGCCTATGGAAGCGAATGGTATCCGCGTAATATGTATGATTCCGGATCCGACGAATTCAAACACCATATCGCCACTTATGGTTCCCAAAATAAATTCGGCTACAAGGATTTCATACCGATGTTTAAAGCAGAAAAATTTGATCCTGTGCAGTGGGTAACCTTGTTTAAAGAAGCAGGTGCCAGGTATATCGTTCCGGTAGCAGAACATCATGATGGTTTTGCCATGTACAATACAGCTCTTTCCAGATGGAATGCTTTTAACATGGGGCCTAAACGGGATATCATCGGAGAACTGGCCGCAGAGATCCGCAAACAGGGATTGATTTTTGGATTGTCCTCTCACCGGATAGAACATTGGTTTTTTATGAATCACGGGCGGCAGTTCAAGTCCGATGTCATTGATCCGGAATATGCTGATTTTTATGGACCCGCCAGGGAAGAAAATGAAACCATGTCGCCGGAGTTTATGAACGACTGGCTGTTGCGATGCACGGAACTGGTGAATAATTACCAGCCGCAATTGTTCTGGTTCGATTGGTGGATCCAGCAACCGGCATTGGAACCTTACCGCAAATCTTTTGCTTCCTATTATTATAATAAAGGGTTACAGTGGAACAAAGGCGTTGTGATCAATTACAAATATGACCGCTCCTTTCCCGAGGGCGTTGCCGTATTGGATCTGGAAAGAGGTAAGCTTGATTCAATCCGGCGGTTACCCTGGCAAACGGATGATGCCATCGGAAATATCTCCTGGGGTTATATAAAAGATAATACTTTTAAGAGCGCCCGGTATGTAGTCACCAACCTGATTGATATCGTAAGCAAGAATGGCAACCTGCTACTGAATATCGGACCCTGTTCCGACGGCACCATTACCGATGAAGAAACACAGGTATTGCTCGGAACAGGTAAATGGCTGGATGTTAACGGAGACGCCATTTACGGAACACGTCCCTGGAAAGTCTATGGGGAAGGCCCTACCCGGTCTGCAAGCGGCGCATTCGCTGACCAGACCATCCCTTTCAATGCAAAGGATATACGGTTCACCACGAAAGACGACACGCTATATGTGATCACGCTCGGACTTCCTGAAGAAAAAACGATTGTCAAATCACTCGGTTTAAAAACAAATCATGAAGCGATCGCTGACATTTCATTGATGGGAAGCAGTGATAAAATAAGCTGGTCGCAAAATACCGGAGAACTTATAATAAAACCCGCTATCCGTTATCCTTCAGATTATGCGGCAGTCTATAAAGTCATTTTTAAAAAATAGCTGTCAGGGAACTTCAACATAATTCGGCCAAATCAGCCATATGAAAATAAAAATAATACTAAAAGGCGCATTGCTTTCAACCCTTCTCTGTTGCCTGCTATTGAACGGATACACGCAACCGGGGAATCTGAAGAAGAAACAGGAGATAGATTATGTAAACCCGATTATAGGGACTCCTTTTGCCGGTTTTGAAAAAGACCTGCAGGGTGGAGGAACCATTCCAACTGTGGGCGTTCCACACGCTATGACCAATTTCGTGCTTCAGACTCATGAGAACAAAATGAGTCGTATGCCTTATATCTATGAAGATAGTACTGTAATTGGTTTTATGGCCACCCATCAGCCAACCGTGTGGATGGGGGATTACGGATATCTGTCCGTTATGCCCGAAGTGGGCGCATTGAAACTGCTTCCGGAAAACCGGGCATTGCCATTTAGCCATAAGGATGAAATAGCAAAACCGTATTATTATTCAGTATTGCTTCGTGCTGCAAACAAAAAACAGATCAGAGGCGAAA
>JAYVXJ010000004.1:0-9374 GCA_043785285.1 Chitinophagaceae bacterium | reverse complement strand
CCTTGTTCTGGCTTGCAGAATGTGAGGACCAAACGTATCACACCGTATTCGACGCCAGTTACACCTGGAAATTCCTGCACATGATGGAAAGCTATTGGAAGAAAACGGCCGGCATGGATGATCTGTATCAGGTGCTGCAATTTTATAGCGATCAGTTTCCACCTCATGCGATGCGCGCTTTTTTCACCAGCAACCACGATGAGAATTCCCACAGCGGAAGCGAATATGAACGGTTGGGAGATGCGGCTATTCCATTTGCTGTTTTCTGCTGCACCTGGAATGGTATTCCGGTAATCTATAGCGGACAGGAATTACCCAATACCAAACGATTAAAGTTTTTTGATAAAGATGAGATTGACTGGAAAATGCCTTGCGCTTTGCAAGATTTTTATAAGACGCTGCTTCACTTACGAAAAAGTAATCCGGCTCTTCGTTCCGGAGATCCGGCAGTATCCAGCATCATTCTTCCCAATAGTTCAAACCAGCAGGTGATGACCTTTCTCCGTCGTAACCAGTCAAGTGAAGTATTGGTCATATTAAATCTTTCAGATGCTGAAATTTCGCTGACCATTCCTACTGCTGATGTTTCCGGTTCATTCATCAATATATTCAATATGGAAAGTCTGAATTTTGATCCGGACGGGGCCATTGCTTTAAAGCCCTGGGATTACCGGGTGTATGTAAAATAAAAACCGTCCCGGTTTTTATTTGGTTGATGGTTGATGGATCTCAGAGGCGACTTTACACATAAAATCCATCAACCATATACCTTAATAATTATTCATCATTTAATTTAAGCGGATAAGTAAAAGCACCATCATATCCGGGATAGATTCCTTCCAGCTTCACAGAACCATTAGCGCCTGCTGCATCGAGGATCTTGCGGAATTCATCCACGGTGGTGACTTCTTTTCCATTCACTTTCAATATCACGAAACCTTCTTCCATTCTGGTTTTACTGAATAATCCTTTATCACTGATGGAACTCACCACAATACCTCCTTTTACATTAAGCGCATCCGCATCTTTTCTCTGGAGTGGTTGCAGGTTTGCACCGAGCTTATCATAGATGGTGTTCTTAACCACATCCATCGTTCCGCTGCTATTCATGAGGGATACCGGTACTTCATATTCGGTACCGTTTCTTTTATACGTAATCTTAATTTTATCGCCCGGACGGAAGATGGCAATCTGACCTACCAGCTCTGCACCGGAATTTATTTGTATACCATTTAATTTGGTGATCAGGTCGCCTTTCTGGAGACCTGCTTTGGCAGCAGCGCCTTTATCACGTACATTCATTACATATACACCTTCGCCATCCTTAATGCCTTCCTGCTTCCTCACGTCATCACTGAGGTTGTCGCGCGCATATTCAATACCGAGATAAGCCCTTTGTGTTGTACCGTATTTAATCAGGTCAGTCACTACCTTCTTCACGATATTCACCGGAATGGTAAAGGAATAACCTGCATAAGATCCGGTAGGAGAGGCAATGGCAGAATTAATACCGATCAGCTGTCCCTGTGGATTGATGAGCGGGCCACCACTATTTCCCGGATTCACCGCAGCATCTGTCTGGATAAAAGATTCAACGGGACTCTGGCTTTGGCGGCTGTTGATGTCGATCGACCTGCCTTTCGCGCTTACGATACCAGCGGTAACCGTTGTTTCGAGTGAAAGCGGATAACCTACGGCGAGCACCCATTGGCCAACTTTTATATCGTCAGAATTTCCGTAAAGCAGAAAAGGTAATCCCTTGGCTTCCACTTTAACAACGGCGAGATCTGTGCTCGGATCGGTAGCCACTACTTTTGCTTTAAAAGATTTTTTATTGCTCAGGGTAACCGTAACATCATCTGCTCCGTCAACCACGTGGTTGTTGGTTACAATATATCCGTCTTCGCTGATGATTACACCGGATCCGGATCCCATTTCAGGAAGCGACCGGGAACGATCACCGAAAAAATCATTCGGGTCTATACCGAAAAGATCGGAGAATGGATTTCTCTTGGGCAGATTATTGCTGACCGTTCTGACGGTTTTTGTTTTGATATGCACGGTTGCCGGAATGGCTGCACTGGCTGCTTCAACGAAGTCGGCCGGCCCTGCTGCATTCTTCTCTCCGTCAAAAAACTTGGCATAGTTTGCCGGAAGCTTGGTAGAGTCTTGTGAATAGAAATATGTTTTATTGCCGGAAAAATGATCATACCCCCACAAACTGGCCAGAGCAGTGGTGGCACTGATGAGAACAACGCCTGCGACTTGCTTGAATTTCATTTTTTTATTTTTATACGTAAGCTAAAATCAAATTACATGCCTTATCAACAACAAAATAACACCGAGTTGAACGTTCCGTCATACCGACAACCTCAGTTTAACAAATAATTTACTAAGACCTTCGTAGATGGCAGTTCTCCAAATTTACAAAAGAAATTTTAGCAGTCAATGACTGCCATCCGTTCAGAGATCACGCAAAAACTGCAAGGTGTCGGCCCCATCAGCATAATCAGCCAGTTCCGGTTGCTGACTTTTCCCAAAAGGAAGGAAATCCGTTCCTTCTATACATTGAATGCTTTCTGAACTGCTTGCCTCCAGGGCCTGATCCCGGGAATGGTAAAAGGAATAATGCAGCACGCTGATAGGTGAAAAAGGGGATTCTTCTTCCATGAGCAGGATGGATTCATTGGTCATATAAAAGCGCTTATTCAGGATGGCCAGAGAAAGCTGGTAATCGTAATTGTTTTTATACCGGTTATGATCCGCCAGCCAGCGATATTTACTGAAGGCCACCAGCAAAGACACAAAATCATAGTTTTCCGGAACCAGGATTTTTGTCACGTTCCTGCAGCCCAGTCCGAAATACAGGTGTACATCATCAGCCAGGTTTTCCAGATCTGAAGTACTTTCATTACCGCTGAGTATGGCGACTGACGTGCGGTTGCGACGGATCAGGCTTGGGTACTTCCCGAAATAATAATCGAAATAACGGGCCGTGTTGTTGCTGCCCGTGGCAATATAGGCATCGCAGCCTTTCAGCATGAATGCGGTTTGAACTTCATTTTTGGTTTCTGGGCATGCGGTATAAATAAAATGCAACAGGGCAGGCAGTAGTTCCTGGTCTTTCGAAGAAAGTTTTATCAGCTGCCGGTGGCCACTGATAAAAACACTTAAAAAATCATGGAAGCCAACCAGCGGAATATTGCCAGCCATCACAACCCCTATATTTTTAGGATTCTTTTGTTGTTGCGGAAACGGATAGGGTAGTGTCCACTGTTCCATCAGATCCCGTTGCAGATAACGGGTTACGATATTTTCTACGGCCAGATCAATAAATGCAGGCGTGAACCAGGGATTATGCTGAAAAGCTTTTTCTTTTGCCTCGTTCCATTCCCGGTTTTGGGAGCTCATCATTTTTCCCAACTCCATCATCAGGCTGATCCGGTTTTCTAAGTCCATATTTCAGATTATCTTTGCCGGCGAAATTAGTTCTAATCAACTCCTAATAACAATATTATGGCGATTAAGATAACCGAAGAATGTATCAATTGTGGCGCCTGCGAACCGGAATGCCCCAATAATGCGATTTACGAAGGAGGTGTGGAATGGGCGATTGCAGATGGAACTTCCGTAAAAGGAGCTTATACCCGGATGGATGGCACCGTAATCGATGCCAGCCAGCGCAATGCGCCGGTTAGTGCGGATGTTTATTATATTGTAACCGATAAATGCACAGAATGTCAGGGTTTTCATGAAGAACCCCAATGTGCATCCGTTTGCCCGGTAGATGTATGCATTCCCGATGAATTGTACCGGGAAACAGTGGAAGAATTGCTGGCAAAGAAAGACAAACTGCATCTCTGATTCCGGCAACCACTTAAATCCAGATAATGAAAAGGGTCATTGCTTTCGTTACCGGCGGCTATTCCGGCGAAGCCGAAGTATCTTATAAAAGCGCGATTACCATTGAAGCGCATATAGACAAATCAAAGTATGAAGTCTACCGGATTGATATTACCCCATCCGCCTGGTTTCATGCTACCTACGAGGGCAGGAAAATTCCCGTTGATAAAAATGATTTTTCCCTTCAGATCGATGACAGGAAAATCATTTTCGATGCCGTGCTGATCGGTATTCATGGTACCCCGGGTGAAGACGGAAAGCTTCAGGGATATTTTGACCTGATGAATCTTCCCTACACTTCCTGTAATGCGGCTACTTCAGCATTAACATTTAATAAGCGCTATACCGTGGCTGTTGCAGCATTTGCCGGAATCCACGTATCCAGATCCCTGCATCTTTTCAAACACAATCGGCCGCAGGCTTCCGAAGTGCTGCAAAAACTTGCCCTTCCTGTTTTTGTAAAACCGAATAATGGCGGGTCGAGCATCGGCATGTCTAAAGTGAATAAACCGGAAGAAATGGCTCCTGCACTGGAAAAGGCATTGAAAGAAGACGATCAGGTGCTGGTGGAGGAATTTATTAGTGGGCGGGAATTTACGATCGGCGTATTCCGATCGGGGAATGACATCGTGGCGATGCCTTTTACGGAGGTAAAAACAACCAAAGATTTTTTTGATTTTGAAGCTAAATATTCTCCGGGATTTACGGAAGAAACTACGCCGGCCATTGTAGCTGAATCCATTGCGGAAAAAGTGCGGAATACGGCAAAGAAAATTTACCAGGTGTTCAATTGCAGCGGCGTAATCCGGATTGATATGATTTATAACGAAGCCAAAGAGGAACCTTTCCTTTTGGAGATCAACACCGTGCCGGGACAAACAGAAGCCAGTGTAATACCTCAGCAGGTGCGCGCTATGGGCTGGACACTAAATCAATTCTATTCAGCGTTGATTGAAGACGCTCTATCCTGCGCTGAAAAGCCTTGACAATATTGCCTATCTTTCAACCTAAAATCTGATTCGTGTTTCGATTTCTCACCAGTAAACCGCTATGGGTAAACATGCTCGCCGGGCTCGTTCTGCTCGTTTTGCTACTCTTACTTTTTCTGGGTTCGCTGGACATTATCACCCGGCATGGAAAGACCATGAAAATTCCGGCGGTGCTGGGGCAATCCATTGATCAGGCCAGGAAAACCCTGGAATCGCAGGGTTTTGAAGTGCAGATACAGGATTCCATTTATAATGATACCATTCCTCCGCTTCAGGTAATTAAACAATTTCCAGAGCCCGACAACCTGGTAAAAGTAAACCGAACGGTATATTTAACCGTTAACCGCGCAGTTGCGCCTGAAATTGAAATGCCAAATCTGCTGAGTATGACCTTCCGTAATGCGGAAATGGTACTCCGTAGGTATGGTCTAAAACTGGGAGATACTCTATTTAAACCGGATTTTGCCCGCAACTCTGTGCTTGACCAGCAATTCAAGGGAGGGAGCATAAAACCCGGAACTAAAATCCAGCAGGGAAGTGCCATTACGCTGGTACTGGGAAATGGGGTAGGAATGGAATTTGTGGTTCCCGATTTGTTTGGCCTTACTTATCGTGATGCCCGCGCTGCATTAAGTGAAAGCGGCCTCATCATTGGCTCTGTAGTTCCCGACGCTGATGTAAAAGATACTGCCAATGCTTTTGTTTACCGGCAGAATCCGGATCGTTTTGATTATGAAAGAAAGCTGAATCGTATCCGGCAGGGGCAGATCATTGACATCTGGCTGAGTGCCCAGAAAAGAGAGCGTATCGTGGATAGTAGTGCCGTGCAAAAACCTCAATAATTAATTTGGATAAAAAACATTTTCATGCAAACGATTTCCGTTCTGGAAGTAAATGAACGCCTCGCAAAGGGTGAACCGTTAAACCTGGTGGATGTTCGTGAACCCGCCGAACATACCGAGTTTAATATTGGGGGTGTGTTAATCCCCTTGAAAAAAATTCAGCAGATGCAGGTAGATGAACTGGACGACCTGAAAAATAAGGAGCTGATTTGCTATTGCCGTAGCGGTAACCGGAGCGGACAAGCCTGCCAGATCCTCGGGATGATGGGGTTTACCAATATTAAAAACCTGGAAGGCGGTATGCTGGCCTGGAAAGAAAAGATCATGAAATGATCAGATCCGGATATTCACCGACATCATAAAATTCCTGCCTGCCTGCGGGAACAGAAAATTTTCATTCACCAGTTTTCCTCCGGAATAATAGCCATACGTATATCCGTTTGCTTCATATCTTTTATTGAACAGGTTATTTAATTGAAATGTAATATTCATTTCCCGGATCGATTTAATTTTCGGAGAATAGATTATCCGCAGTTGTTGCACATAATAATCGCTGATCTTTTTCTGATTGCTTTGTGCATTATCCAGAAAAGAGGTTCCCACATATTTTGCCGGCAGGCTGATCTCTACCTGGGGGAGCGGATAAAAACTCAGATTGGCTGCAGCAATAACATCGGGCGAAAGCGCAATATCACTTTCTTTATAGATGGTTGTTTTTTGTCCGCCATTATCATAGTCATCCAGGTACGCTGTATAGTTCAGCACTTTATTTCTGCTCAGCGTAAGGTTTCCGGAAGCCTGAAACCAGTTAACCGGTTTAATAGCTCCCTGAAATTCCACACCCAGCCGGTAACTCCGCGGGGTATTGGTGCGGGTGTAGGAGCCCACGTCGTTTATTTTACCGGTAAGCACAAGCTGATCCTGATACAACATATAGTATCCGGTGATGCCCCAGTTGTAATGCGGACGTCTTTTACCCCCGCCGATTTCAAAATCATGTAAAGTTTCCGGTTTCGGTTGTTGTGTAAGTCCGGCTTCAAAATCATCCCGGTTTGGTTCATGCCGTGCCAGCGCATAAGAAAAATATCCCTGCCAGGGTCCTCTGGTATAAGAAATGCCTGCTTTCGGATTCAGGAAATAATAATGATTCGAAATGTGTAGTGAAGGATTGTCATCAAAGCCTTCTATGCGATAGGCAATATGATGGTATTGCAGGTCGGCAAAGCTGCTGAAGTAATTGCCCAGTTCCTGCTGCCATTTGGCATAAACATTAAAATCCGTTTTGCGTGCCGGTTCATTATAATATCGGTAATCATTTGGAATGCCTCCCCGTTCTGACCAGATGATATTTCCATAATGCCTGCCATCATACTGATCCCATCCGCCACCCAGCGTCAGTTCCGTACCATGCTTTTTATACTGCAAAGAAAAAATGCCGCCATAGAAAAAATTGTCGAGCCATTTCTGACGAATGAGATTCGTGCTGATGAAGCTGGTATCGCCAACTACGTAATCATTCAAACCATAATCGGCATAATCAGCCTTATTTTTATATTCTTCATAGTATCCCCTACCCCGGGTAAGAAAAGCCGCCAGATTAGCGGTAAGAAAATCTGCAAACTGATGATTGAGAAATCCTTGATAATGATCCTGTTTGTAATTGTCCGTTTGATTTTTATAGGTGAAATAATTGTACCTGCGCGGATTGGATTGATAGAGGTTAAGGGAATCGGGCACTGTATTATATAATGCGCTGCTGAATCCGGAATTATTGGCATAATGATTGTCGAGCGCTGCCTGATCCCCATACAATTTTGCTTCTGGTACTCCATTCCAGGCCTGGTATGTTTTTTCTGCACCGGTAAGGAGATTAAATCGTATGGACGTTTTTTCCCCGAGCCACGCAGCTGAAAAATAAGCGGATTTCAAATCACTGGCGGCCCGGTCAATATAACCATTGCTGCTAATGCGGGATAGGCGCATATCCAGGGTGAAATGCCCTCCGATCAATCCGGTTCCGGCCTTCAATGTATTTTTCCAGGTATTGAAAGAACCGGAACTGTTGTTGAATTCCGCATAAGGATCTTCTTTGAATTCATTGGTGGAAAAATTGATACTGGCGCCGAATGCGCCGGCTCCGTTGGAAGAAGTTCCTATGCCGCGCTGGATCTGGATGCTGCTTACGGAGGAAGCAAAATCAGGGAGATCCACAAAGTAAATGGATTGAGATTCTGCATCATTGTA
Source organism: Chitinophagaceae bacterium (assembly GCA_043785285.1). GTDB lineage: Bacteria > Bacteroidota > Bacteroidia > Chitinophagales > Chitinophagaceae > Puia. The sequence continues at coordinate 1,396 of JAYVXJ010000004.1, read as the reverse complement.
AGGAAGGCCGTTAAGCGTCATATTGATCCGGGTGGCATCTGTGCCGCGAATGGAAATTCCGGTGTATCCTACGCCGTTTCCTGCGTCAGAATTGCTTACCACAGAAGGGGTTTGGTTCAGGATAAAAGGAAGGTCCTGACCCGTATTATTTTTTGCCATCTCCGAACTGGAAAAATTGGTTTTGGTGAAAGGTGCTTTATCTCCGGCCCTGATAGCAATCACTTCTACTGGTTTAAGAAAGAGCGTGCGGTGTTTGACAGTATCAGCAGATGGCGGGAGAGAAGCGCTGTCGATTGGCGTTGTTTGGGAAAAAGAGGCGGATGCAAATCCGGTAAAAAGAGAAATAATAATCAGGGTTTTCATTTTCAGCATTTATGAATGAATAAAAATCTATTCCCCAAACGGGGTATTCAACCACAGGGATGCCGACAAAGTGAGGAGGAAAAAGAAAGCCACCTTCCCTGCGCAGGCATTATCCTGATCAGGTTCTACGGGTATCATCTCAGCCTATCCATGAAGGAATCAGCACCCCGGGAACTTGAGAAACAACCGGATTTCCGGTTATTACTTTTGCAAATATACAATAACATTAATCCTGCCCGTTGCGCCTGATAAAAATTCCTTAATGGCCGATCGGCCGGGGCGCTGAAGTAAGGCTAAGATCCCCCTATCTTTGCACTCCCTAAAATGAGTGTACAATGGGTATGGATCGCAATACGATAATTGGTTTTGTGCTGTTGGGTCTTTTGTTATTCACGTATCTTTTTACGGCTACCAAAAGTAGTCAGGAGTTACAAAAACAAAAGCAGCACCAGACGGATTCCCTGATGGTAGTCCAAAAACTGCAGGAGGCAAAAATTGCTGCCCATGATACATCCAAAGGAAAGGCGGCTATGCGGGATACTGTTGCCGGATGGAGCCAGGCCATGGAGGGCGCTGAAAAACTGCTTACAGTGGAAAACGATTTGTTGAAAATTGTTTTCAGCAACAAAGGCGGACAACCCAAGGAAGTTATATTAAAACATTTCAAAGAGTTCGACAGTACGCTGGTAAAACTGTTGGATTCCTCGTTGGCCAACCGGATAAACTATCCCATCAATACGGGTATAAACCAAACAGCCCAGATGGCAGATCTTTACTTTGATGAAGGCGTACTGGAAAAGAATCCGGATGGGAGTCAGAAAATAACATTTAAACTACCTGCGCCTAACGGAGAATCCATTGAACATGAATATGTAATTCATCCGGGCAGCTATCTGGTGGATTGGAATCTGGTAACCACGCAGGCCAATAATTTGTTTTCCCAGAATAACCTGAACCTCGACTGGCATGTACAAATGAAGCAAACGCAGCCCTTTGCTTACTATGAGAAAAGGCTCACCAACGTTTGTTTTTC
>JAYVXJ010000003.1:0-9378 GCA_043785285.1 Chitinophagaceae bacterium | reverse complement strand
GTATAAAAATTCCCGGCTTTGTCCAGCACTTCCGCATGCGATATCCGGATCGCGTCGCCGCTTTTTCCACGCGCACTTACGTCAACCCATCCCACGAGGTTTTGACCGAAGTCGATCACCTGATCTCCTGCCGGCGTTTTGAAGATTTTTACCGGTTTAAATACTTCATGCTTCTTAATCATTTCGTTGTCTGTGGCAATAATATTATCATACGGAAAATCCTTCCTGCGGACCCCGGACCAGCCCTGATCGTTAAATCCCGGCATCATCCAGCCTTTCTGCCATTTTCTCGCATCCACTGTTTCCCCATTATATATTTCAGAACTGAGTATGGCGCCGGTGGAACTTTTCCAATCTCCGTCCGACCAAATCGTTTCTTTACTCCCATCTGCATACCGGATTTCCAACTGAGCCAGCAGGGCCAATGTATTTCCGTAAATATTTTTATTACCGCCCCAGGCCAGGTTTCCTCTATACCAGCCCGAACCCATCATGGCTCCGATCACGTTTTTACCAGGCTGAACGAGCCCGGATACATCATAAGCCTGATATTGAAGTCTTTTATTATAACTCGTAAATCCGGGCGTGAGTAAACCGTCGCCGGCTTTTTTCCCATTGATATAGGCTTCATATAATCCGCGGCCCGTGATAAAAAGTGTGGCAGATAAAATCTTTTTTTTTGCGTTGAATTCCCGACGGAACAAAGGGCTGGGCCGGTTTATGGTATCTTCTTGAAATCCTGCTTCAATCCATTTTGCTTTCCAGTTGGAATGATCCAGTAAACCCGCCCGCCAGGAAGCAACCGGAGACCAATCCGACATTTTTTTGTGTTCATCCCATACCCGCACCTGCCAGTAATAATTTCTTCCTGCTTCCACTACTTTCCCTCCATAACGTACATGAACGGACGCAGCCGAAGAAACCTTACCGCTGTTCCAGTCCATGTTCTTTCCACTTTTAAGGTCAGCAGCTGCTGCTGCTACGCGGATCTCAAAAGCAGACTGGCTCACATTTCGCCGGTCGGACTGAAGCTGCCAGTTAAATCGGGGAGCCTGCGCATCCACTCCAACCGGATTCTCCCGGTTTTCACAAAGAAGCCCGCTTACGCTTACCTGGGCTTGAATAACGATGGTGGAGAAGCTGAGTAAAAAAGCAGAAAGCCATTTTTTCATATGTTCAATTTGAGGAAGGCTGCCCGAAGATCCAGCATTTCATAAAACGAACTGTGCTGGCCAGTCCTTTGCATAAAATTTTGATACAGCCAGATAATTAGCTGCTAATTTAAGCTTTCCATCAGATTGTCATCGTCAATAAAGAAGGGAAGCAAAGGACCATTTCTTTCGCCGGGAAATGATGCGTAAATTTGCCCTTCCCATTATTTTGTACAATGATCAACTATATTCTCCGGCGTGTTCGTTTTATTTTGCTACTCATTCTTTCTGCCGGTTTAGCTCAGGCCAACACGGCTTCAGCTGGGATCGTATCCACTGCATATGTACAGATCAGCGGTCTTCCCAATGGAATCTGGCAGGCACAAATTCTCCGGAAAGACGGTCAGGAAATTCGCTTTAATTTTGAAACGAAGGATAGTGCCGGGAAAAAAATTCTCTATGTGATGAATGGAAAAGAGCGATTACTGGTAGACAATATCCGGCAAAAAGAAGATTCTGTATTTATTGAAATGCCTTTTTTCGATTCCCGGTTTGCCCTGCGGATTTCCGGGGCTAATAAGCTGGAAGGAAACTGGATAAAAAATTACGGCCACCGGCAGGTCATAACGCCATTCCGCGCCATCTGGAATCAACCGGAAAGATTTTCCGTTATTCATTCTCCCTTGTTTAATGTTACCGGCAGGTGGTCAACGCGTTTTGATAAAGGCGATAGGTATACGGAAGCTGTTGGGGAATTCGCTCAAACGGGTTCCCTCGTAACCGGAACCTTTTTAACCACTACAGGCGACTACCGGTTTCTGGAAGGCGTAGTTGATGGAGATTCACTTAAGCTCTCCACGTTTAACGGCGGACATGCCTATTACTTCACGGCAAAAATTGATCGGACAGATAAAATCTCGGGTGGAATATTCTACTCCGGAGCAACGAATAAGGAACCCTGGGAAGCAGAAAAAAATGAACAGGCAGCATTGCCGGATGAATATAGTCTGACCCGCCTGAAAGACCCGCATCAGTCAACGCTGGATTTCAAATTCAAAAGTATAGACGGCCCCAGGGTATCTATAAAAGACAAAGCCTTTAAAAACAATGTGGTCATTATTCAAATCATGGGTTCCTGGTGTCCCAACTGCATGGATGAAACCCGTTACCTGAGCGATTATTATAAAAAAAACCACGACAGAGGCGTAGCGATCATCGCTCTGGCTTATGAAAGAACAACCAATTTTGCAGAGTCCAAAAAAGCCCTGCAGTCATTTAAAAACCGGTTCGATGTAACGTATCCTGTTTTGGTTACCGGCGTGGCTGTCAGTGACACGTTAAGAACGGAAAAAACCTTACCGCAGATTAAAAAGATCGTCGGATTTCCTACTACCATTTTCATTGATAAAAAAGGGCGGGTAAGAAAAATCGCTACCGGTTTTAACGGCCCGGGTACCGGCGATCACTATGAAATATTTAAAAAAGATTTTAATGGGCTGGTAGATGGATTGCTGAAGGAATGAGAATGAATTAATCTCCATGAAAGATCGCTGACCGGCAAAGCTTCCATTTATTCAATCTGTACAGGATGGACGTGTACAATACACCAAATCCGTATTTTAAACTTCGCTGAAAATTGATGGAAGAGGCTTCGGGAAAATAACGTGCGGGACAGGAAATTTCACCCACCGTATATCCAAGATAAATGACATCCGACAAAAACTGGTTATCGAATAAATAATCATCAGAAAATTGTTCCAGGTGTATGCGGGAAAAGATTTCCCTGCTGTAAGCCCGATACCCGGTATGATATTCAGAGAGTTTTTGCCCCAGTAAAATATTCTGAATAAAAGTTAATGCCCGGTTGGAAATATATTTATACAAGGGCATCCCCTGCTTCAGCGCTCCACTTCCCAGAATTCTGGATCCCAGTACCACGGCATATACTTTCTCCGAGATCAAAGAAGCCAGGGAAGGAATTAACGCCGGATTGTATTGATAATCGGGATGAAGCATAATGATGATGTCCGCGTCCAGTTCAAGGGCTTTTTTATAACAAGTCTTCTGATTGCCGCCGTATCCTTTATTTTCTGCATGACGAACGATGTGATGAATGCCTAATGCATGTGCAAGAGAAACCGTTTCATCATTGCTGGCATCATCTACCAGAATAATTTCATCTACCAACGGTCGCGGTATTTCATTAAATGTTTTCCGCAGGGTTCTGGCGGCATTATAAGCAGGAAGACAAACAATTACTTTTTGATCTTTGATCATGGTTGATAAAGGACAAATTTAGCGGTGCAGATCGGAAGTTTGTACGCGAATGAGCAAATTACTGAATCCTACCTGACCACAAGGTCTGATTCCTGTAATCCAGTCATATTGATGGCGGCTCCAGATATCCAGGTAATCATCTGCCCGGATCAGAAAAATGCCGGTTTCCGGAGCCTTACTCACCCAATGTACCTCCGGGTGTTTACGGAGAAAGTCCGCTGCAAAAAAAGCACCCTGATGAAATTCAAGATTCGAAGCACCTACATATTCATAGGCAACGGTTTTATTCCAGATAAACTCATTGGTATATGGATAATAATTTCTCCAATAATACAATACACTTACGATCAGATAGAGGGACGCTAACCCCAAAATCAACTTCTGATAATTTACTTTAGCAGAAGGGACTACAGAAGAACATAGAATACAAACAAAAGGAATTAAAAAAATAATATGGCGAATCCCCACCTGGGTATTATACAGAAAACTCATGATGAAAAGGAAATAAACCAGTGGTATGAAGAGAAAAAATTCACGCTGACTAAATAGCCGAAACGCACTTCTCCGGATCAGTTTTCCAATAGCCCAGATCATTAAAATAAAATAAGCAATGGGCGTTTTGAAGAAAATGGAAACAAAATAATAATACCAGAATGATCCACCAATGGAAGCATGACGTAGAATGGTCACTTTCCCAAATGAACTGACAGGATCAAATCCTCCGCCAAGCTGATCGTAGTATTTGGCCATATCCAGTCCGTCTACAAAAGGTTTAGGCAACGGAATAGGCAGGCGGGAAGGAAAAACCTGCTGGATGGATTGAAAAAAATGGCTCATGAAATGATAGCTCCCCAGGCTCTGGTTTGTTTCATAAAAATAATATCCCAGATTAATCACGAACCATTGAATCAAAATAAAAAAGAATATACCCTTTAGGATGGTTATAAGGCGCAGGGGTGGCCGGTTGATCAGAAAATAAATGAGCAGGGTAACCGGTATCAAAACATATAAATGGAAAAGCGACTGTTTAGCCAGTTGGGCCAATGCAGTAACCATACTGAAAAGAATAAAATATTTTACTGCGCCCTTCCGTACCATGATCCACATAAAGTAAAAAGGAGCCAGCAAAAAGAGAACGGAATAACCATCTGTGGTTATCAAAGCAGCACTGGCCAGAAAATTTGGTGAAAAAGACATCAGAAAGGCAGCGAATAATCCGGCGGCGGTTCCGTAAAGATCTTTTGCCCAATAGTATACTAAAAAGATCACGAGCAAAGAAACGAGCAGGGAAACATATCTTCCCCGGGCGATATCCTGATAACCCCAATCGATTTTCCGGGTTTCCGGCTTGAACAATTGTTCTGCCGCCCTCGGAATCAGATTCAAAACAATCACGGGTGTTTTACTATTATCAATCACCGGATTCACCCGCCCGGGTTCCCCCATGATAAACCGCTTTGCATAACTATAAAAGCTGCTTTCATCTGATGTGATTGACTGGGCATGGAGATACATGATGCCATTAAAAAGATAAAAAACAACAATGACAGTCAAAACCAAAACAGAAATTTTTTTTTCAGATCGCCAATAAGAAGAAGCAGAAGGAAGAATCATTTGACTAAATCGGTTTCAAAATTTTCTCAGCGCCAAAGTAAGGTATTTATTATTAAAGCCATCCTTCATCACAGCGTGTATCCGGGAAAAAAACACGCCCGGATGACGCATATAAAATTTCCATAACCCTCCTCTTTTAGGAACGATGCGTTTATTTTTACGGGATCCGAAAATATCCTTTAAAGCATAGGGTTGAACCTGTATTAAATGGGCAATTTCTTTACATGCATACGGACTGAAAAGCTTCCTGAAACCCCGTTGTGAAAAATCGGAAAGGTGGTACGGATTCCCATCGGTGGAGAGCGTAACCGGAGCAGAGACAATCAGCATTCCTCCGGGTTTCAACAGATCGATCAATTTACTTATAAAGGATACCGGATCCGGCAAATGCTCTATTGTTTCCAGGGAAACAATACCGTCGTATAAAAAAATATCCGTAAACTTCATAGAATCTGTACAAATAAATTGCAGGAACGGATGTGCATAACGGCTGCGCGCGTAGGCTATAGCTGCGGGAGAAATATCCACCGCAGTGCAGTGGCTATCCGCCAGTTTTTCAGAACTGATCATCTGATAAGCTCCGTAACCTGCTCCACAGGCAATATCCAGGAGTCTTCCGGGATCCAGGTGTTCGATAGCAAATTGATACCGTTTACGATGCAGTTCCAGAGTAGCCATATCGAAAGGATCCTGAGGATCCAGTTCATCCGGCACAATTCTTTCCAGAGAGGGATCAATCATGTTTTTCTTTCTGCAGATTAATAGCATCGAATGCCTGCCTGCGGATAAGCGTCGTAAGCTGATCTTCGAGTTTATTAATCTTTGAATATAAGATGATGATCATATAGCAGAACCCCAGCATCGCGAGGTAAAAAATAAGGTCTGCCCCCCGTCCAATACCCAGAAGATGGGCCAGTTTAGTAGTAACATCAGGATTAATAACGAATACAATACCCGCGACCAACAGCAGGCTGACTAATATTTTATCCAGTGCCGGCCGCCGGAAACGGCGTAAATAGCTGATCAGTATGAAAACAAGCGAAAGGATGAGTACGACCTGGAAAAGTTTCATATCAGTTTTTCTTAAATAGTAAATGGAATAATATGTTTACGGAGTCCAAAATATGTTGCCCCTTTTTTTTCGAATAAGCGGTATAGCGGACATGAACCGGAAGTTCCATATACCGCAGGGAATACTTTTTCACACAGGTAAGGATTTCTGTTGCATGCGCCATGCCAGGTTGTGTAAAATGTATTTTATCTAACGCGAAACGGTTCATTGCACGAAATCCATTATGTGCATCGGTGAGCAGGATTCCGGTTAACCCATAATTAATCCAGCGCCCGGCATGAAGGATCATTCTTTTCAATAAGGTTAATCCGGGACGCTTATTTTCCAAAAACCTGGAACCAAAAACGATATCACAATCTCCCTTAATCAGGGGTTTTAGCAAGGCCGCAATTTCCCGGCTATCATGCTGTCCATCCGCGTCAAAATGAACAACGAAATCTGCCGATAAACGCCGTGCTGCTTCCATGCCGGTTTCCAGAGCGGCTCCCTGCCCGATATTAAACAGATGCCGGATAACCACTATGGGAAAGGATTCGGCAATCCGGGCAGTATCATCTGTGGATCCATCATCCACCAGAATAATAAAACAGCCGAGGGGAAGCAATTCTTCCAGCACCTGCCGGATTACCGGAGCTTCATTAAACGCTGGTATGATGAGAAAAATAGTCAAAATGGAGGCGATTTCGGAATTCTCGTAATATAGTAATAAACTCCTGAGAAGTCCTTTTCCAGTACGGTGGAAGTGGATGAAAGAAAGGATTGATCAGCCACCGGATACCGGGTATTCATAACGGTTAACAAAACAATGGGCCGTGAAGTGCGAAGCGGTTTATTTAAAACGGACAAATCATTTATCCCGGCAGCTCCTGCCAGGCCACATATATTTAAAATCTCCTGCAGGTTAGAACATACAATAACGGTTTGGTTTTTCAACATTTCTTTCCGGGTCAGGGCCAGGGCAGTCAGGTCTATTTGCTCGGAGGGTCTCTGAAGCCCGGTACTTTTTTCCACCACCACTTTTTTAAAAAGAAAATAAGTGCCATGAAAAACGTCCATGATCAGTATAATGACCATCAGAAAACGAAAAATAACTGACCCCATCTTACCAAAGAAATTTTGAGCAGAAAGATATAAGTAACCCAGCCATTGAATGAGCAGTACAGAGAATACTCCGAAATATCGCATCTCCTGAACATAGGTCCAGGCACTATGGCGGGGGTAATTTTTACTTTGTGTAACAGACAGGAACCCCAGAAATGCCATCAGGCTCAAAGAAAACACAGCTGCAAGCATAGCATAAAATGACCGGTAGTCTTTTTGAATAAACCTTTTTTCCCGGAACCACTTCCATGCCGTAAACAGTAATCCTGCCATACATAGAAGATTTATTACCGACCATACCTGCATCATTTTTTCATAGGTAAGCTGTGCATGCAGGGATATTTGTAAACTATAGAAATTCAGGTTGAGAAAGCTTGCCGGGATCAGCGGTCCGGTCAGCAGAAGCTGTTCAGGAAAAAACCCAGATGCCGATTCATTTATATACATGGCCTTTCCCGAATGTTGAAACTGATATATCAATAATAAACTGATGCCCATAAGTACTACTATAAATCCGGCAACTGCGCTTCGAATGATTTGTTTATGATGAATCCGGCAGCCATACCAGAACAGACATAATATAGGAACTACAGCAAGGCCGAGATAGAGATATTTCAGGAAGGCACAAAAGGAAAACAGGAAGGCAGCCAGCAGTACCGGCCATACCGTTTTGCGTTTCCGCTTTACGAAATAAAGTAGTAAACTAAACCCCAGCATAAAAAATAAAACACCCATCATATCCGAAAACCAACGGGAAAGAAATGCATGCGGGATAAACCCAAAAAAGAGTACTATAGGATGTACGATCCAGGATGGATATTCCAGCTGCAAAAGAATGCTGCGAAAAACAAGAACAAGTGCTGTTAAGGCGATAGCATTCAATATATAGGCTGCTTGTATCCAGCCTGTTCCGGTAAGTTTCCAAACCAGCATAAGCAATAAGGAATATCCCGGCGGCCATTTATTTAATGGCTCATAATAAACAGTGGAAAGATCGCTGGGGGAGGCCATTTTAATGGTATACCCGTTACCCTCCGCCAGATTCTTAGCTGCTGCGAGGCTAAACGAACAATCATAATCGAAATTCTCCAGCACCATCTGCCAGCAGTTGATGGCCGTTACGGAAATAATGGTGAAGAGAACAGCAATCATTTTCCTGGATAAAAAGTATTGAACTGAATTCATTGACCTGTTCCCAAGATTTTAAATTCAAACTTAAGCTTAAATAGTATAGTTTATTCCATGTCGATACGATGTACCCCAGGTGCCGGAAATTCTAATCAGTACAGCCAGCATACCGTTGGCCATTCCCTTACCGTAAAATCCGCCGTTTTCACCGCTCTCTGCCTGTCATTCACCGCTTACCGCTTTCCTTTTTTGTACACTGAAAATATCTTCGTTTTCTGGTTAGCATCTGATATTTTCGCAGGAAGAAAGAGGCACCCAACAAACCTTCTCAACAAAAAACAGACATACATCATGAATCCTGCTTCAGCACCTGTTCTGGAAGTTCTAAACCTGAACGTTACATACGGCGAATTCCAGGCAGTGAAAAATGTTTCTTTCAACGTGCAGGCCGGGGAAATTTTCGGACTGCTCGGTCCAAACGGTGCCGGCAAAACTTCTTCCCTAAGTGCAGTGGAAGGATTATTGGTTCCGGAATCAGGTATTATTCGCGTAGCTGGTTACGATGTGAAGACACAACCATTATTTGCGCGGGCAAATATGGGTGTTCAGCTGCAGGCAACAAGCTTTCAACCGGAACTGAACGTAGCGGAAATCATCCGGCTCTATGCCGGAATTTATGGCGTGGATATGACATGTGAAAAACTTGATTCCATTTTGAGCAACATTAACCTCCGGGAAGCCGGGACCAAAAAATTCGGACAATTATCCGGAGGCCAGCAACAACGGGTTTCCCTGGTCATTGCCCTCATCCACGAACCAAAACTGGTTTTACTGGATGAACCCACTACCGGTCTCGATCCCCAGGCAAGACGCCAGCTTTGGGAAAGGATGGAATTTCTGAGAAATCAGGGACACAGTATACTATTAACCACCCATTCCATGGAAGAAGCGGAAGCCGTATGCGACCGGATTGCCATCATTGACCACGGGCAGGTAATCTGTACCGATACGCCCCAGGTGTTGATTGACACGCAT
>JAYVXJ010000002.1:0-2871 GCA_043785285.1 Chitinophagaceae bacterium | reverse complement strand
TAAACAGTTATCCAGAATTAGCGCTGGTTGACCAACATCAGAAAGTAAGCTACAATTAATGGCAGTTGATGGCATCCTGTTCAAGGGGCCTACCTTGTAAGGGTCGCTAATATTGAAGCAAATTTTCACCGAGTTGGCCGCCTTGGTCAAGGCATGATATAAGTTGCAATTTTAGGTCTTCACTATATTCTTCCTCGGTAAGAATGGAAATAATGATTGACCCCAGCAGTTCCTTGTCAATGAGGTTATCCGCCACGGCTACAGAAATATTTTCCATTTCAATTATAAACTTGGAAACGATCACATCCAATCCGTTCACTTCCATAAAAAAAGCCCCCAATGCAATGGAAGTCCGCTTATTCCCATCCTGGAAGCAATGTCCTTTATTAACTGCATATACAAGAAACGTAATCTTCTCTTCAAACGATGGATAGTAATCATCATTGCGGATATGCTCCAGGATGCTATCCAGTCTGCCAGCATCGATAACTCCGCGAAGCCCGCCGGACACCTCCAGAATTTTATCATGAGCCCGGGTGGCATAAGCCAGATCAAAGTAAATGTAGCTCATGTCAACGGTCCTTTAAGCGTTTAAAAATTTCCTTGTTCTCATCTATACGGTCTTCCAGCGTCCTGCTCTTATCCCCCAAAAATTTATCAATATCATTCAGGCTGATGGTATCAATATAATCTTTCAGTTTTTCATGCAGTGCGTCCCTGAATGCCATATCACGCGTAGCCATCAGTCCCCGGGCTTTTTCTTTCAGCGGCTCGAATACTGCCTCGGTCATCTGTTCAAACTCTCTGAAAAGGTTAAGTGCAACTGAAAGACCAACCGGTTCTTTGCCTTCGCCAGCTTCCACATTTTTTTTCAGGTAATCAGCAAAACCATTTTCATAGCTAGCAACCAAATCCAGCACTTCCGAATACATCGTACCCCTTACACTTTCCTTTGCACTAAGGGATAATATGGAGCGGTATTCTTTGGCATTTTCCCTGAAAATACCCTGATAGATCCGGTCGGTCAATTGTGCATATTTAAATTTATTGGGTCCTATATACTTATCCAGTGCATCCGTGAAAGTCTTGCGGTAATTGTATTCCCGCATGGCACTAGGAAGAAATTCTTCTTCACGTTGATTGATGAATTTGGTAGAACCACCCATACGAGTATTTAATACATCAATAACAATATTGAGAATGGCCGACCGGACCTGTCGTGCCCGCTCTGAGCCGGTGAGCAACATTCCTATATTCAGCACCGACCTGAATGTAAAAACACCAATATTAGGTGCATTGGAGCTAAATATTTCATTGTCAGTTACTTGCACTAGGTCTCCGACATCCATGTCGGAGACCTCATTTTGAGCTATCTGGTCCTGAAAAGCCTGCCGAATGTTACGCAATCTTGATCCCTTGAATAATTCATAGCCATTTTCCTCCAGTTCAGCGCCATGGCTCTGCAACATTCTTTCTATGGTTCTTACATCCACCTCATAAAATGAAACCAGCTGCTGTTTGGTGAAGCGGTAACGGCCTTCAAACATGATTCCCTGGAAACCGAGGTTATCATATACCGCTTTGACGGCTTGGCTGTCATTCAGTATTCTTTTTCTGTCAGATGCCGATGTTGTTAAGTCTCTGCTCATATTGACTGTAATTTAAGTGCGCCCCGTTAAAATAATGCTTTTAGAGCTGTTTCTATGAAGAATTTGTTTTCAAACGAAATATTAAAGGCTACTCCGTTGACCAACTCGAAATAAATTATCATGATTCCTCTCAACAAAATCCTGCTGTGAACCAGAGTGCAGAATTGCCTTTTGAACAAGCTAAATAAGTTTTTAACTCTTTAATGATGCAGTGTTTCGCACTTTTTAGAAATAATATTATACGTGATATTAACTCGTTGAATTAAAGCTTAGGCGCGGAATTGAACTACATTAATATAATAAAAAAAATTTTAAAATAAAATGCCTTTTGATATAGGAATTCAACTTTTGAATTGTATATTCATATTACCTCAGGTTACATTTGATTCAAAATCTTATATCCCCCAAAGCCTCTGATCGTATATAGCAAATTTCATTTTGCATTTCTTATACATAGCTCTAAATATGCTTAAAAAGTCAGGAGATTATTAATCAAGCCATATTAATCAAACCTTATTAATGCATTCTTTGAAACAAGTAATGCGTATTACTTCAATTAACAAATAGCTTTTATGAAAAAAACTATTTCTCTAATGACAGTTGTATTTTTATCTTTTATTGGCACAGTTCTTACTCGTAGCTGGAAAACCCACGCAAATTGACCCCCTCCCGCCAAACCAAATTGACCTCCCAATACCATTTCAAATAACAATAGCGCAATTTTTGGAATTTACGGAACAAAGGGAAGTTTCTCGCCAACAAACAAACCCAGCGGCAGAGACAACCTTGCCGGCTGGACTGACAATTCCGGAAAGTTCTGGATCTTTGGTGGTTATGGATTTTGCATCTTCCTTTTCTACTTCAATTGAGTTAAATGATTTATGGACTTATGATCCCAATATTAATCAGTGGATGTGGGTAAGTGGAGATAGTATAGCAGGGGCGCAGAGTGTTTATGAGACAAAAGGCATATCATCGCCGACTAATAAGCCGGGGCACCGACACATGCACCAGGGGTGGTGTGACGCTAATGGCAATATGTGGGTGTTCGCAGGCGCAACTGAAGTAAGTAATGTGTATCAATATTTAAATGATTTGTGGAAATACGATACAGTGAAAGATCAGTGGGCCTGGGTGAATGGAGAGTCTTTTCTAAATAGCAGTGGAAATTACGGCTAACAAGGAATTGAGGCATTTTCAAATACTCCCGGTGCCAGAGCCT
>JAYVXJ010000001.1:0-2871 GCA_043785285.1 Chitinophagaceae bacterium | reverse complement strand
GGTACATCCAACCGGCGGAACCCGTGTACCAGGTCCATCCGCCTCTTCCCCGGTGATTTTCCACAGCATATACATCCGCCGCAATAACATAAGGTTCTATTTTATATTTTTTAACTTCATCAGCGGTATTTCCATGGTTCAACGGATTGACCAGGCGGATCAGCTCATACGTACGTTCTTTGTTGCGTTGTGCTGCCGTTGCCATTATGAGCCATATTGCCGCATGCGTGTATTGTCCGCCATTCTCCCGCACCCCCGGCAGATACCCCTTGATATAACCGGGATTCAAAGCAGAATGATTGAAAGGTGGTTCAAATAACTGGATAACAGCATACTCTTTTTTCACCAATCTCGAATACGCTGAATCCATGGCAACATTGCTTCTTTCCGGATCTCCGGCTCCTGATATAACCGACCAGCTCTGTGGAATGGAATCAATTTTACATTCTTCATTTTCTATAGAACCCAGCGGCGTTCCGTCGTCAAAGTAAGCCCTCCTGTACCAGGCGCCATCCCAGGTATGCGCCTCAATATTTCTTCTGAGCTGACGGGCTTCTTTCCCACATTGATTTGCAAACTCAATATCTTTTTTTATTTTAGCAATCCCTGTAAACCGGTTCAGCACATCATATAGAAAAAAGGCCAGCCATACACTTTCCCCTCTTCCCTGATCACCTACTTTATCCATTCCATCATTCCAATCGCCCGATCCCATCAGTGGCAGCCCGTGCTCTCCAAACCGTAATCCGTGTTTTATAGAACGAACGCAGTGTTCATACAGACTTACCGATTGTTCTGATATTGCGGGCAATTCATAATAAGATTCCTCTCCCGGATTTAATGGTCTGCCTTCTATAAATTTTGCCTGCTCATTCATAATCGCTTCATCTCCGGTATGCGAAATATACCTGGCCATTACATAAGGCAACCATAAATAATCATCTGAACAAGCCGTACGAACACCACGACCCATGGGAGGATGCCACCAGTGTTGCACGTCCCCTTCTTTAAACTGACGTGAAGCGCTGAGTATAATTTGTTGCTTCACCAGATCCGGACGGTTGTGCAGAAGAGATAAAACATCCTGTAACTGATCGCGGAAACCGAAAGCTCCGCCGGACTGGTAAAAGCCACTCCTACCCCAGATCCGGGAAGCCAGTGTTTGATAATTAAGCCAGCCATTGCATAAATAATTAATGGTGGGATCAGGCGAATTCACTTCTACTACAGACAAGGTTTTCGCCCAGAACGCTTTCCCTTTTTTCAATGCATTCTGTGCCGTCAGTGAGCCCCGGAATTTCTTTGCTGTCTGCAACGCCGAATAAGCATCCATGCCCGCACCCAGCCTGAAAACCAGTTCTCTTTCTTCCCCGTCTGCCAGATCCAGCACAGATTGGAAAGCAGCACAGGCATCCAAACCCGCACCCACCCGGCCCGAAAGTTTGGCCTTACCCAGGGCTTCCGGATTCTTATAGGTTCCGTTTCTTCCTAAAAATTCAGTGCGGTCACAGGTAAATGATCTTCCCGGATCATCCACATCAAAAAAACTGATATAATTTCCAAATTCTCCGTTATACGCGTTGCCCGCCAACACAATGCCTGTTTCCGTATTCACTTCCGTTGTGATATGCATTTGAGATTTGGACCTCAATTCCGCAAGCACCCATTCCACATATCCCGTGAGGGATAATTTCCTGCTCCTGGCAGACGTGTTTTTAATTTTGAAAGCAATAAACTTGACCGGCTCTTCGGTATCCACAAAAACTGTCATCTCGGAATAAATACCATCTTCCGCAAAATGAAATTCACTGTATCCGAAACCATGGCGACTTATATAATGAGACTTTCCCGGATGCGGCAAAGGGGAAGGCGACCAGTACTTACCGCTTTCTTCATCCCTGATATAAAATGCTTCTCCGCATAAATCGCTTACCGCATCATTGTTCCATGGTGTAATCCGGTATTCATGCGCATTTTCCATCCAGGAATAAGATTGGCCACTTTCCGAAACCACCGTTCCAAATAACGGATTGGCAATTACATTGCACCAGGGAGCCGGCGTAACTTTTTCTTCTTCCGTTATAATAACATATTCCTTTCCATCTTTAGAGAATCCGCCTGTTCCATTAAAGAAAGTCAGATCCCTGGGGATTTCCAATGCAGAATCCAGCGATGCATAAAATTTAGTTGGCGTGAAATAAGGGATCACCGGTTTTACCTTGGTACGCCGCACAATTTGTTCTTCCAGCGTACCCATGCTGTCGGAAATAATTATCCGTGCCACCGTCTGAAATAAAATCCGGTCTTCCTGAGATACCTGCTCGCCGGACCGGATAAAGATGCCACCGGGTTTATCCCGTACATCACTGATAATTCCCGGAGAAATGAGACTGATGAGTTCATTCTGCAAGGACTGCCGGTAGCCACTATAGTCTTCATTCCATATCACCAGGTCAACCAATAATCCCTTCAATCTCCAGTAAGCATGTGCCTGCACCAGTTGCCGGGCCAGTTCTATGTTGGCAGAATCCTGGATCTGTAATAGAACGATAGGAAGATCGCCGGAAATAGAATAACTCCATAAAGCAGATTGTCCCCTCTTGTTCCGGATAATGATGGATGGGTCCGCGCGCAAAGAGGCATTGGTAAAGATTACGGATCCGGCAAGTCTGGAATACAACTGGGCATCTGCTTCTGTAGCATCTATCTGACGAAGGACAACCTGACTGTGCGTCCAGGCCAATTCAAAAGCACGGTCCGTCAATGGCCTGTCCTGATATTTTTCCACCAACCCCATACAGGATTCGCGATTCTCTGCCATGCCGAGTACCATATTAATGGTTACAGAATCATGCGCATCAATAACAAAGC